>JABDRH010000095.1 GCA_013041835.1 Desulfatitalea sp.
GATCCATCTCCACGAAGAGATCTTTCGCCCCGACGATGAGCTGGGCAAGCCACGGATTGGATTGCAAAAGCAGAAGCAACCCGAATTGGACGCTGGACAAACCAGCCAAAAACAGGCCGCCCTTCATGTACAAGATCATGCTGGCGTAGATAATGACCACCAAATAGAGAAACGAAAAGAGGCTGAAGACGCCGCCCGTGATAAACACAACCAACGAAATAATGAATGAGTCGACACTGATCTGGACATATGCAAAGAGCCGGTGGCGCCTGATACGATCAAATATCGACGCATAAAACAGCGATAGCAGGAAAATCAAGGCGATGGCCAGATAGAAAAATGCCAGCACCGAGTCATAGTCTGCCTGTTCATGTCGGACCTCGAACACGATGGTTGCCAGGAGCAATAAAGCGCAGAATACCACCCTTGCGAACATCAGCCACCGCAATTTGGGATGGAGCGAAGCGGCATCATCTTGTCCGAACAGTCGGCTGGGGGAAAGCTGCATCAGATTATATTTGTAATAACAAATTGTTACCCACCAGCAGCACCGGCCATTTGAAATATCGGTAGATACATGGCAACAACTAAAGCACCGATAACAACACCCAGGAATATGATCATCATTGGTTCGATCATGGAAGTAAGGTTCTCCACGGCCTGATCCACCTCTTCGTCGTAAAAGTCAGCGATCTTTTCCAGCATGGCGTCCAGTGCGCCGGTGGATTCGCCCACCGAGATCATCTGGCACACCATGGCCGGAAAGACGCCGCTGGCCTGGAGCGGATCGGCCATGGTGCGCCCCTCGGCGATGCCGGAACGTACGGAGTATATTGCCCGCTCGATAACGACATTGCCTGACGTCTTGGCCACGATATCCAATGCTTCCAGTATGGCCACGCCGCTGCTGAGCATGGTCCCCATGGTGCGGGTGAACTTGGCCACGGCCACCTTGCGCAGCAACATGCCGAACACCGGCAGTTTGAGCATCGTGGCGTCAACAGTCAATCGCCCTTTGGCGGTTTTATAGTACCTGGAAAAGGCAAATCCGAATATGATCCCACCGATAAGGATCAGATGAATGTTGGACTTGACAAAGTTACTGATGCCCATGACGATCAGTGTCGGGGTCGGCAATGCCGAACCGAAACTGGCAAACATCTCCGAAAAAACCGGGATAACAAAAACCATAATGACAGCCACGACGACGACGGCCACGGTAATGGTGATGGCCGGATAGACCATGGCGCCTTTGACCTTTCTTTTCAAGGCCGCGGCTTTTTCCATGTAACCGGAAAGGCGTTTGAGGATAATGTCCAGGATACCGCCGACCTCTCCGGCCGCAATCATGTTGGTAAACAGGTTGTCGAACTGCGCGGGGTAGCCCTTGAGCGCATCGGCCAGGGTGGATCCGCCTTCGACCTGATCCTTGATGCGTTTGAGCATCTTTTTAAAGGTGGGATTCTCCTGCTGGGCCTGCAAGATGTCCAGACACTGAATGATCGGCAACCCTGCATCGATCATGGTGGAAAATTGACGGGCAAAGATAATGATATCCTTCTCTTTGACCTTGGGTTGCAGAAAAGTGACGTTTTCAAAAAGGTCCTTGGGCTTTTTTTTGACTTTGGTGGGAACGATACGCAGCCGGCTCAACTGCGCCCTGACGGCCGCTTCGCTAACGGCGTCCAGCTCCCCTTTTTGCTTTTGATTGTTTCTGTTTTTCCCTTCCCAAAGATAGACCGGCATAGCACGCTCCCAAGCTGTTAGAAATTCCCAACACGGGCAACTCGCGTTTGCCCATCGGCCACCCATTTATCTTTTTTTATACGGATGCGCCTCAAAGGTTTGTCGTACACGGCAATGCATCGGGTCTTGGTTGGTTTTCACTGGGCCCCTTGGCTTCAATTTTGTCTATGATTTTGGTATCATAAACTCTTATGAACGACAATAGATTTATTCTATTAACAAGTTCCACTTCGATGCCGTACCGTCAAAAGAACCACATGCAATATTTATTCCGCTATCAGCCATTCAGATCGAACGGACACGTTCCATCCACGCCAGCCCCATGTTCAACTTGCCAAAGGCACCCATCTGTGTCAGACTTTGTGCTGTAGAACCACCTAAAAATATGAGGAATTCATGCCTATCGCACATCAAATGGCATCATTTGAATCGCAGTTGCAGCAAAAGGCGCTGACCATTATCACCACGCATATCAATGCGGACTTTGACGCCATGGGCGCCATGCTGGCTGCCCAAAAGCTCTATCCGGATGCCAGGGTCGTCTTTCCCGGCTCTCAGGAAAAGAACCTGCGCAATTTTTTTATCCAATCGATGGTTTACCTCTTCAATTTAACCGAGATCAAAGATATCGACCTGGACAAGGTCACCCGACTCGTGCTGGTGGATACCTGCAGCGCCGACCGTATCGGGCCACTCAGCCGGCTGTTGACCCGGCCGGATCTGCAGATTCATGTTTACGATCACCATCCCGCCAAATCCGACGACATCGTGACCCCCCACAAGATCCAGCGCATCACCGGTGCGACCGTCACCCTGATGACGGAGATTCTGAAAGAAAAAGCAATCCACATTTCGGCCGAAGAGGCCACGATCATGTGTCTGGGTATCTATGAAGACACCGGCTCGTTTACCTTTACTTCCACCACGGCCGAAGATTTGAACGCGGCCGCTTTTCTGGTTTCAAAGGGTGCCAATATCAGTGTCATCGCCAATATGATCTCCCGGGAAATCAGTCCTGAACAGATCGGCCACCTCAATGATTTGATCCAAAACGCCTCGCGTCACACCATCAACGGCGTCGATATCGTACTTACCTATGCCGTCTTGGACAATTACCTGCCTGATTTCGCCTTTCTTGTGCACAAAATGGTCAAAATCGAAGAGATCAACGCTTTGTTTGTCCTGGCCATGATGGACAACAAGGTGTACGTCATGGGCCGCAGCCGGACCGATGAAGTGGATGTGGGACGAATCATCGAAACCTTGGGCGGCGGAGGCCATCCCTCGGCCGCGGCGGCGACCATCAAAGGGCAGACCTTGATGCAGGTCGAGCAGACGTTGCTCAAAGCGCTGCAACTTCATGTCAAGGGGCAGCGCAGGGCCCGGCAACTCATGTCCTCACCACCCATTACCGCAGATGCACAAACGAGCTGCACAGAGGCCAAAAAAATACTGACGCGTTACAACATCAACGCCTTGTTGGTGGTTTCGAACATCGATGGCACAAGGCGTTTATTGGGTTACATCACGCGGCAGGTGATCGAAAAAGCCATCTACCATATGCTGGACCATGTCCCCATCAAGGAGTATATGACCTCGGAACCGGCCGTGGTCGCTCCCGATGCAGAGTTGTTTGAAATTCAAGAAAAAATAATCGGCAACCAACAGCGCGTGCTGCCGGTCGTACACGAGGGGGATATTCTGGGTGTCATCACCCGCACGGATCTGCTTACCGTTCTGATACAGCACTCGCGGGACATGAACAACCGTTCCTTTTCCAAGACATTAAATACCACACGGCGCAGAACCCGCAACATTAACCGCTTCATGCAGGAGCGGCTGTCCAAGCGCGTTTTGGAAACGCTGTTAAGCATCGGACAGGTGGCCACGGACCTTTCATTCAACGCCTTTGTGGTCGGCGGTTTCGTTCGCGACCTGTTTCTTTATCGTCCGAACGAGGACATCGACATCGTCATCGAAGGCGATGGCATAGCCTTTGCCGAAGCCTATGCGCGGGCCGTCGGCGCCCGCATTCACACCCATAAAGTGTTCGGAACAGCGGTCATCATCTTTACGGACGATTTCAAAATTGATGTAGCCACGGCGCGCATCGAATACTACCGCAGCCCGGCAGCCCTTCCCGACGTGGAAATGAGCTCCATTAAGTTGGATCTGTTCCGACGCGATTTCACCATCAACACCCTGGCCATTCAAGTTAATCCGGATCAATTCGGACGGCTGATCGACTATTTTTTCGCTCAGCAAGACCTCAAGGACAAAGCGATCCGGGTTCTGCACAACCTGAGCTTCGTGGAGGACCCCACGCGCGTTTTCAGAGCGCTGCGTTTTGAGCAGCGATTTGATTTCACGATCGGTAAGTTAACCGCCAGTCTTATCGAAAATGCGCTGAAGATGGACTTTTTCAAGCGACTCAGCGGACGACGGGTCTTTACCGAAATTCGCCTGATCCTCGAAGAAGAAAACCCGGTCAATGCCATTCAACGTATGGGGGATTTCAATTTACTCCAGGTCATCGATCCCGCGATTGATCTGAATAAAGCTTTGATTGAACGCCTTGACGGTGTCAGGGGCGTCATCTCTTGGCATGATCTGCTCTTTACGGAAACCGCCTATTTTCGATGGACAATCTATTTTATGGTGCTGATCGACAATTGCGGCCCGGTCACCGCCAAACAGATATGCGACCGCTTGGAGTTGCCTCCAAAATACCGCCATATCTTATGTGACCAGCGTTTCGATGCGCAGGCACAGCTTCTTCGATTGGAAAGTCGGCTGCCAGTCTCGGACAGCCAGTTGTATCATGCGCTGCACGGGTATCGCACCGAGCTGATCCTGTACATGATGGCCGCGACACGTCTCAGGGCCGTAAAAAAGGCCATTTCTTATTATTATACTCAATTAAGAGACCGTTCGACCGCCATTGGAGGTCAGGACCTGATTGCCATGGGATTGACGCCGGGTCCCGTCTTTCGTCAAATTCTTGATGCCGTCCTTGAAGCCAAACTCAACGGCCGGCTGAAAACCCGCGACGACGAGTTGGCCTATGCCGAACAATGGATCGGCGGTCATTCCGATGATCACAATTTGCTTGATTCAAAAGGACTTAGTCAGTAAAAAGCGGCATTCTACGGTTTCATTCGTTGAAGCCTTGGCGGCATGACAAGCACAGGATATCTGGAGCGACAGGCGTATGAATGGCAAAAAGCGAATTTTAAGCGGCATGCGTCCCACCGGCGCGCTGCACATGGGAAACTATCTGGGCGCACTGGCCAATTGGGTCACGTTGCAGGACCAATACGACTGTTTTTTTTTCGTAGCCGACTGGCATGCCTTGACCAGCGATTATGAAAGCCCGGAACGTATGGGCGATTACGTCCACGAAATCTTGCTGGACTGGTTGAGCGCGGGATTGGACCCTGAGAAGAGCACACTTTTCATTCAATCCAGGATACCCGAGCATGCCGAGCTGTTTCTCATCCTGTCCATGATCACGCCGGTGCCTTGGCTGGAGCGCAATCCGACATACAAGGACCAAATCGTCCAGCTTCAGAACAAAGACCTCTCCACCTTCGGTTTCCTGGGCTATCCCGTGCTGCAGGCCGCCGATATCATCATGTATAAAGCCCATGGCGTGCCCGTTGGCGTGGATCAGGTGCCGCATGTGGAGATCACCAGGGAAATCGCCAGACGATTCAACTTTTTGTATGGCCGGGTATTTCCCGAACCGGACGCGATTCTCACCCAAACGCCCAAAATACTGGGTCTGGACCGCCGAAAAATGAGCAAAAGCTACGACAACGCCATCTATCTCTCCGATGACGAGGAGACCCTGCAAAAAAAGGTGATGCAAATGGTCACCGACCCGCAACGGATGCGACGCAGCGATCCCGGCAATCCGGAAGTGTGCAATGTCTATGAATTCCACAAGCTATACACTGAAGCGAACATCACGCAGCAGATCGATCGGCAGTGCCGCAGCGCTGAAATCGGCTGCGTTGAATGCAAAAAAACAATGGCCAAAAACCTCATCCCCGCCCTGTCCCCCATATTCGAAAGGAGACGCTACTATCAGGCCCACCCGAAAATGGTCGAAGAGATCATCGATAGCGGCAGCCGAAATGCACGGGACGTCGCGCGCCAGACCATGCGGGAAGTGCGCGACGCGATTCAGATCACATACTAAGGCCCCCCAATGCCCGAAGCCGACTACAAAGTCAAACTTGAGAATGTATTTGAAGGCCCTATGGATTTGCT
>JABDRH010000177.1 GCA_013041835.1 Desulfatitalea sp.
AAAATGAATGGCATATTGAATTGTGGCGGGGTTATCTGTGGGGAAAGGATGCTTTGATTATCCATTTATGTCTGCAAGTGCTCTATATTTCAGTTATTTTATATTGCCGGAATCGAGCCGCACCCAAAGGATATTGACCGCAATAAGGACAAACAATTTCAAAGATACAGGGGGTTAAAAAAAACATTTTGCCGGGATACGCTGATTTTCCTGAAATGCGCGCTCAGTGTCTATGAAGACACATCTGCCATGGAACTGGATCAACTCAATAAAGCCCTTCAGGATCTATCTCAAGAGAACAAGCTGTATTCCGGCCTCATCAAGATAATCATTGCAGGAACCCATCTTTTTCAAGGCAGCATGTCTTTGGCGGACCTCCAGTTGAAAGATGCATCAAGCGACATTTTTTCAACGGAAAGTGTATGGGGAAGGATGATCTGGAGCAAACTGACAGCCACGTCGAATAGATTCCAGGGTCGTTTGCGTCAAGCAGAGGCTGCTTTGGATGAAGCATTTCACTCTTTAAACGAAAAACCGAATAAGGCCCCATTTAAATACCTGCTCTATCTACCCATGGCACGGGTCCTTTATTTGCGCAACGATCTTGAAAATGCAATGGAATATGTGTTTCTCAGTTTGAGATACACGGAACATATGGATTTGCTGTGTGAAACACTGGAAGCAAATGAACTGCTGTCGTCAATATACCTGGCCATGGGTCAGGTGGACAAGGCGATCCAATACGCGTTAAAAACACAATTATTAGCAAAAAATGCCGGTGTCCGAAGGTTCATCGCCCGCACGGATGCCTTTGTTTCCACAGTATTCGCGGCCAAGGGAGACTTCAGATTTATCGAAAAATGGTCCGGGAAAAGAAATCTTAAAGCGGATGAGACCTTTTCGATCCTCTTTGCGATGGAATGTCAGGCCGAGGCGGCAAGGCTTGTCGCACAAGGTCGATACCGGGAGGCCGGGAAACTTCTTGAAGGCCTGCACAGAAGGTGTCTGAAACGCAACCTGATGGAATTGGTGCTTGAAATAGATATCCATCGTGCTGCAATTCTGGATGCTCTCAATGATCTTGAAAAAGCAAAAATCGTAATGGAACAGGCCCTGATATTTTCTGAAACCGAAGGGTATATCCGACCCTTTGTGGACAAAGCCTCCTTTATTTCTCAAATACTGGCCAATACAGCAGCGCATTTGTCAAACACCACTTGTTCTTCACATGTGAAAACCATTTGCCAGGCATGCGGCGTCAAAACGTATACGCCCCGTTCATCAAAACATTTCACGATGAACGGGCATAATAATGGCATTACCCCGAGAGAGATCGAGATTTTAAAGCTAATAGGCGATGGCTACCGAAACGCGGAAATCGCAGAAAGAGCCTTTATTTCTCTGAACACCGTCAAGACTCACACCAAACATATCTATGAAAAGTTGAATGTGAAGTGTCGTATGCAGGCCATTATTCGGGCAAAAGAATTGAATCTTTTTAGAGCATAATTCGCCCCGCTACTCAAATTCCGTGATTTTCGGATCTCTTATATTATTTGCACCCCAACGCCGATTTTCTGTGGACGCGGGCTTTTTGCGATCCGCAGCAAAAGCTTTACTATGCATGGTCTAAACGATTCAATTGTTGTGCTCTATCGCGGTTATAGGTTCATGGCAATATTTGCGGCACGTTTGAATCTTATAAGCGGCACCGTCGCTTTCAATCAGGATCGCACCGCATTGGTCCGTACGCCAAATGCGTGCGCCGATGGCGCTCAACCGTTGAAGGACGACCCGATGGGGGAAATGGTAGTAGTTTTGCCAGCCGGCGGAGACGATGGCTTCCGCCGGGCGCACGGCCTCGAGAAAAGGGCGTGAGCTGGAACTGCGGCTGCCATGGTGGGGAACCATCAAGATCGTGCTGCCCAGACGCCCGGCGCCGTGCCGGGCGACCAGATCCATCTCCATGTGGGCCTCGATGTCGCCGGTGAACAGCAAAGAGATGTTGCCGTATGAAACGCGCACCACCAGGGAGTTGTTGTTCGTGTCCCGCCATGGCGCCTTAGCCTGTAACTGCATGAAATTCCGAGGCGGTCCCAGGATATGAAAACGAACGCCGTTGAACTCGGCATCCACCGGTAAACGGTCAAACCGGCGGTGCGCGATACCATGGGCGGCGATCTTCGTCCGCCACTTTCGGTATCCCAATGTATCGACCGGCTCGTGATTGCTCCATATTTGCCCGACAGTAAAGTGATCCAGCAGGTATAGCAGCCCGTTGAGATGGTCGCTGTTGGGATGCGTGAGCATTATCAAATCAATGGTGCGGATTTTATGGCGTCCCAGCAGCGGCGTGAGCACGCTGCGCCCCACGTCGAAACTGCTGTTGTCGCTGAATCCGCCGCCATCCACCAAAACCGTGAATCCGCCGGGCAACTGGAGCAAATTGGCGCTGCCCTGTCCCACGTCCACGGCCGTCACCCGCAGCCGGGGGGCATGGCGCCGATGCACCCAGTAGGCCGCGTCCAGGCCGCCGACCAAAAGAACGATGCACAGCCCGGCGATGCGCACCGGACGTTTTTTCCAGAACACGAGGCTTGCCACCAACAGGTAGAACAAGCCCATCTCCAGCCATGTCGGCGTAACCGTGGTCGAGGCCGCAAAGGGCAACCACGCCAGGGTCGCCACCCACCATTGGGTGATGTCCAGGCCATAGGCCGCTACATGCCAGCACAAGGCCGCGCATGTTTCGCTGACGGGTGATACCAGAATTCCGAGCAGGCCGGCCGGCAGCACCACCAGGCCCACCATGGGCACTACCTGCAGGTTGGTGATCGGGCCGATCCAGGCCATTTGGTTGAAATAGCGCATGACCAACGGCCCGGTGCCCACAACGGCCCATATGGAAATACACATCAGGGTCACCCCATAGAGGCAAAGACGACGGCGCATCGATCGTTGCGGATCGGGCCGGACAAACAGGGGCGAATGCATGCCGAGAAAAATGGCCAGCACCGCTGCAAACGAGAGTTGAAAGGAAACGGTATTCAACATGGCCGGTGAGACGGTCAACATCAACAGCGCGGCGAATGCCAGGATATTGGCCCAATCGGATCGGCGCCCGATCCAAAAGGTCAAAAGAAAGAGCATGACCATGATGGCGGCCCGCTGGGTGGCGGGAGAGAGCCCGGCCAGCAACGCATAACCAGCCACTGCCGGCACGCACAGGGCCGCGGCGCAGCGTTTTACCCAGGCACGCCGGCGCAATGGGGGCAGCCACACCAGAACAAAACGGAAAAAACCCAATGTTGCTGCGGCGACCATGCCCACGTGCAATCCGGAAATGGCCAGGATATGACTGGCCCCTGCTCGGCTGAACGTATCACGCAGGTGGTCCGGGATGCCGCTGCGATCCCCGAGCGTCAGGGCCTTGAGCAGGTGCGTCGAATTTTTGGAATGCGCGCTCAGGATCTTGTCCATGCGCCTGCCGATACCCTGGCGCAGCATGTCCAACCGGTTCCGCCACGGAGCGTTGGGAGCCGGAGACACCTGAACGGTTTTGCCTTGGGTATACAGCCGTGCGCGAATGCCCTGAAGGGCCATGAATCGCTTGTAATCAAAGCCGCCCGGATTACAGAAACTGTGGACGGCCCGCAGACGGCCCTGCAATGTCAGCCGGTCGCCCCGTTGGATGACCGGCAGCGGGGCCCCGGCGGTGACGGCGATGCGGCCCGACACCGGTGCGCTTTGCGTCCCCTGGGACAGACGTTCCGCCCCCAGGATGAACTTCGTGCGTCGGCCTTCACGTTTAGGACAATCCAGGACGGTGCCGGCGACCCGCCATTGACCCTGGTCGACGAAGTGCGCCACGTGGTCGGCCGGCAGATCTTTTCTGAACCAGGGATGGATGGCCAAGTATCCGCAGCAAAAAACGAAAGCCAGGGGCAAAACGACCAGCGTACGCTTTTTGAGGATGCATGCCGCCAAGATACCTGCCAGGACGACGGCCACTGCCGACACCCAAACCGCATGGCCCGGCAGATGCGATCCGGCGCCGATCCCCCCGACAAAGGCCAGGGCCATGGGGATGAGTGGACGCAAGAAATGGGGGCCGTCTTCTGCCTGCGACCCAAGGATTGCTGAAGCCATGATTAAACGCTCTAGGGTATAAATTCTTTGTTTTCGGTACATTCGAAACTCGAAAGCCGTACCGTCGCTCCCGATCAGGATCGCTCCGCAATGATCGTCATGCCGCAACGTTTTGACAAACGCCGCAAAACGGATACAATACAGCAAACCAAGGTCACCGTCGCGTGCAATCCATCCGAAAGCGCATATTTCGCCGACTTGAATTGCAGGCGCCAACTTCCGGCAAAAGCTGTCATGAAAATTGAGCAGATGCGGCTCGGCCGCATGAGAACATTCGGCTACCTGATTGGGGATGAAGTCAGCGGCAATGCCGCCTTGATCGATCCGGCCTTTGATACGGCCGACATTTTACATCGGGCGAATCAATCGGGTTACAACATCACCCATGTCTTGAACACCCACCACCATGCCGACCACACGGCAGGCAATAAAGCGGTTATCAAGGTCACGGGCGCGCTTTTGTGTATTCACGCGTCGGATGCGCCGGCCTTGAGCGGCTTAATCAACCGCGCCACTTCCCGCATGCTGGGCGGCCGGAGATCGCCCTCCCCGGATCGATTGCTGACAGATGGCGACAAACTTCACGTGGGAACCATTGAATTGACCATATTGCACACGCCCGGCCACACGCCAGGCGGCATCTGCATCCATACGCCGGGTCATGTGTTCACCGGCGACACGCTCTTCGTGGGGGCGATCGGCCGCGCCGACTTGCCCGGGAGCAGTGCCGAGCAGTTGCTTGCCGCAATACACCGGAAACTTTATACATTGCCCGACGAAACCATCGTGTGGCCCGGTCACGACTACGGTGACCGCCCCTCGTCCATCGTGGGCCATGAACGTCAACATAATCCGTATACCCGATAAAACATCGCGTAAAAGAATCGTTTCGTCCGCACCTCCCATAGCCGATTGCCTTTCCCAAACAGATATCGGGTTGAACATCTTTGCGGCCTATGATAATTTTATATGCCTCTTGCCGCCTCTCGGATCTCCTTTTTACTGAACGCTGAGCGTCCAGGCGCGACAACGCAGAAAAAGTAACGGATGATCCTAACTTATTGATGAAAAAGCGAGGCCTTCATGCAGACACACCCACATTCATTTCACATTCCGGTCATGGGAACGGGATTCACCCTAGACACGCCTTTGCGCGTGGCTCGCTATGGCATCTCGTCGGTGATATCCCTGGTAGACGATGTCATTATTGAACGATCCCGAAAGTATTATTGCCGAAAAAACGACGTTCCGTATGAGCCCATTGCGGCCGGGCATCCCGATGCACGCGCAAAGCGAATTACGGCATACTTGAATTTACTCGATGAACTTGTCAAGCAAGACATCGAGGTCGTTAAACAGTCACCGTTCGAGAACGGCAGCGAGATCACTCGTTACTTTGAATTAATACCGCCTTCGCCCCTTAAAGATCTTTATGAACAGATGCTTGCCACCGATGACCCGAAACGCAAGAAAAGCCTTGAAACCGAACTGCGTGGACACGTGGTGCCCGGCAGCATTGACGTGAATATCATGACCAAACTCGATGTGGACCGGTATGAAAACGGCAGCAAGCTGCCCGCCGAATTTGCCGATGGCATGGCCGCCTTACGCGGCTTTGCCTTGAGCCGCCTGAATTCATCCATTGTTTTGTCGGCCGGCATCAATCAGCGACTGTATACGTACGCCAGACAATTCGACGACTTTTTGCCCGGTGACCAGGGCGCGACCCAAAAACATATCATTCTCAAGGTTAGCGACTTCCGCTCCGCCCAGATTCAGGGCAAATTCCTGGCCAAGCGCGGGTTATGGGTTTCCGAATTCCGCATCGAGTCCGGCCTCAATTGCGGCGGCCATGCCTTTACCGCCGAATGCAACCTTCTGGGCCCGGTGCTCGAAGCGTTCAAATCCAACCGCGAATCGCTTCGCCAGAGCCTGTTTAAGATTTATCAAAAAGCGTTGAGCGCCATGGATCGTCCGTTCCGGTTCGAGCCGCCTGAAATCCGGGTCACCGTGCAGGGTGGCATCGGCACGGCCCATGAGAATCGTTTTTTGCTCCAATACTATTGTATCGACGGCACGGGTTGGGGCACGCCCTTTATGCTCGTTCCTGAAGTGACCAGCATGGATCCGGCTCACCTTGAAAAGCTGTGCAAGGCCGCACCCGGTGATATCTACTTGAGCAACAGCTCCCCGTTGGGGGTGCCGTTTTGGAATCTGCGCACCTCGGCCAGTGAAGAGAAGCGCAAAGGACGAATTGAAAAGGGCAAGCCGGGCAGCCCTTGCGCCAAAGGTTTTTTGAGCTTGAACAAGGACTTTACGAAGCATCCCATTTGCGTGGCATCCCGTGACTATATCAGCCGCAAACTGGAAAAGATCTCCCGGGAGGTGTCCGCCGTGGCGGAGTCGATACGTATGCGCAACGAAGTGCTCGAAAAGTCGTGCATCTGCCACGATCTGGGTGGCAGCATCACCCTGAATCAAAATGGCGGGAGCAAGGCGACGCCGGCCATCTGCTGCGGACCCAACATCCGATATTTCCATCGTATCTTCTCCATGGAAGAGATGGTGAACCATATCTACGGAAGGCTCAGCGTGTTCATCAACAACGAACGCCCGCACATGTTTGTGGAAGAGATGCGCCTGAACCTGGAATACCTACATGAAGAAATCCGCCGATTTTCTCAAAAGTTCTCCGATCGTCCCTTCAGCTTTTTGGTCTCGTTTAAAACGTCATTGCTGGAGGGCGTCGATTACTACCAGGAATTGACCAAACAGTTTGTCGAAGAGCAGCGCGAACGATTCCTCTCCGATCTGAAACAACTGAAAATGGAGATAGAAGACACATGTCTGCCAGCCGAATGCTGATGGTTCGGCTGTAAACTGACTTTACACCCTTGCAACATTGGGGCAAACCCCGATGTTGCATAACCCCCAATGCTGTATAAAAAATGCGTGTTCGCAACTGGATTTATACCGGCCTGATGCTCCTGCCGGCTTTGGCAAGCGGATGTGCCACGGGCGCCGGCGACTTCGATGCCGATAGAAAATCCACCGGCACCCATGCACCGGCCGATAAAGTGGCGGTCTATATCTATCGAGAATCCAACTACAAAGGCGGGGGAAGGACCCATCTGCTCCAACTGGACGACCGCACCCTGGGACCACTGACTGGGGACAACTACTACCGCATGGTGTTATGGCCCGGTCACTATTACCTGAATGTGCATTTGCCCGCCGAGTCCTTCCTGGGCGAAAAGAATCCCCCGGTAAGCGTGGGACAGCGCCTGTTGCTTGAACCGCGCCTGGCAGGACGAACGTTTGTCTACGTCTATGAAGACGGCGCCGGTCTTCGGTATGAGGAGACGACCCGAGCCGCGGCAGATGAACTGGAAGCATCCCGTGTCCTGGCCAAGGACTTCGGCGTCCGCGATACGGCCCGCCTGAAAAGCTTTATGCGCGCAGGCTACGACGGCCCCGAGATGTTTGGCAGTCCCCATGGGCAAGGCACGCTCACCTGGCCGGATGGTTGCCGCTACGTGGGTATTTTCGACCACGGGGCCTTGACCGAAACAGGCAAATTCTACTTCAGCGACGGCCGAATCTTCATGGGGCAGCTCTTTCAGGGCCGCCCCAAGGGCAAAGGCGCCTTATTTACTCCCACCGGGCAGGTGCTGTTCGCCGGAACCTTCAGGGATGAAAAACCCCATGGCATCGGCTTTCGATCGGGCAGGCAAGGACCGGAGCTGTGCCGCTTTGAACACGGTGAGGATGTGACGCCTGCCATCGAATTCCTGGCCGAAGCGGCGGCCGAAGACCAGGAGGCACAGTTGCTGGCCTTTTTCTTCGGCGAAGCGGAGGTTGCCGCCGAAGCCGAACAGACCGCCACCCCGACAGATGTTTTGCCGCATGCACCTGAAGAACACACGGAGACGACCGATCCGCCATCTTACATGCCTGACCCGGTCACTTCATCGGAAACGGCCGCACCGGAAACCTTGGATCGCGACCAGTTTATCAAGATGCTTACAGAAACCCGCCGGCGCCGTGGGCGGGCGATGCGGGACATGGTCATCCAAAAGCAACAGGTCAAGATCGAAGCACAACGTGCCTGGTGTGAAAACGAGTGGGCGCACGGACGCCGAAGGTGTATCTGCGCTCCCTTTGATCCTGAATCGGGTCAGTGGCAGTCGTGCAAAAAGTAATTATCGGGCGACCAAAAACAACTGAATGTAACGCGGATCGATATCTTTGGCGGACACTGCGGCCAGTTCGCTCTCCAATTGTTGGAACAGCCGTTCCAGGGCGGCTCCCATGCGACCGGCGATATCCTGGATGCTCAGACCGGTGCGCCGCGCCAGCCAGTCGATGAATTCGTCTCGCAGCCCAGGCCTTAGCCGCCGGGGCGGCAGGCGGCCGCCCCCCCAGAGGGTGTCGAAAAAGCGGCTGAATTGGTCTGCCACGAGCGGTTGCGGCGCACCCTCATCCGTCCCGCCCATTCGATGGTTGGCCCACAGGGTGAGCAACAGGTTCTGGCAGGTAAGAAAAGTATCACAGTCGACAGCGACGCTTCTAATAGCCATTAGCGCGAGCAAATCGTCGAAGGCGATGATCTCTTCCAGCGTGCGCCGGGTGGCTTGAATATCTTCCAGGCACTTAAACTCACGATAAAGCGCACCCGAGGTAAAATTATCGAAGTAAAGCGGCTTTTTGATCAACAGGCCACCCAGTACGCCCAGCCATGCCTCGCCCCAAAAAGAAGGCTTCAAGCCGGCTCTGTCGAACCAGCTCTTGCGCTTCCAGTGATCGGCTTGCCATTTCAGCGCCAGCGCACAACCGTATCCGATCCTAAAGATGTCGACCAGCAGATAGTCTTGAATCAGGTGGGCGTGATGGTAAGGCGTATCGTCCATCGCCGCCTGGCCGGCTTTTTCCAATCCAATGCTCACATAGCCGCTGACTTTGGCCACTACATGGGCGAGCATGGATTTGTCGCGCACCTTGATCTGGTCCGCTGCAATAACCTGGTTGCATAGACCGGCGAACTCGGTTTGCAGGCGCTGGAAGGCCGCCCCGTCAGCCACCTGGAATAGCGTTCGGGTGAACAGATCGGCGTTTTTGGGTGGTTTTTCCGAGGGCACGGGCAGTGGGTAGCTTTCCACCGGCCGCCCGCCGGCAGATGCAGGCTTTTGCCGGCGGTGGCGCAGATCTTCCGGCTGCAATGCTTGATAGACGCCGACGGCCTCTTCAAAGGGCAAAAAGCCTTTTTCCGCAAGGCGAATGCTGCGCAGGCGCAGGAGTTCCTCTTCCATTTCCGCCGGAATGACCCCGGCCGATGCCAACAACAACGACTGGTGGAGTCGATAATCAAAAATGCTGATGCGTTTGAGCAGGTCTTTAAGAAAAAAGTCGCGCTCTTCCCGGCGCTGCCCGGATATGTCACCCGGGTTGGCAAAGTCGCGCAGCCGAATGAAGTGCACGTCATCATCGCTGAAATAGCCCTCGCCTATTTCGGCCGGATCTTGTTCGTATTCACGCACATGCAACTGAACATGGCAATGAAGGTAGTATTGCAGAAGGTCTGCCTGGTCGCTCACGATCCAGTGGGTGAAACGGTCGGGATCGGCCTTGAGCAGCCGGGACAGCCACTGGGTGAGGCCCAACGGGTCGATGCGATCCCGGGACCAGGTTTCCATGTCGAGCAGATACGCCCACTGGGCATTGGAGGCCAATTCCAGCACCGGCAGGGCGTCATCCGGGCCCATGGTGTGAATCAACAGGTAAAGATCCTCCTCGGCCATGGACTGCACCAGGGTTACGGGATAGGGATGATCCACTATGGCGTCGCGTGCCTGCTCGGGCGTCATGGCCAGGATTCTGCGACGGTCCAAGGCCAGGGCTTGCTCGCGGTCACGCCGCATATCAGTGGGTTTGTCTTTGGATGGGCTCATATCAGTCTTGTGATCGTCGCTGAATAATTTACATGATAGAACATGGGCATCATCGTTCAACCTCCCCGGACAGGCGCCACAGAGCAATCGCATGTCGCTTTTTTCTCACCACGAGGGCACGAAGGCGTTAAAAAGAATCTAATAATAACTTTTTCGTGTGCTTCGTGCCCTCATGGTTGAACACAAAATCCGAATTTTGGGACTTTTCTCCGCCCCATTCTTATCACACCTGCTGTTCATTGTGCCACATGCGCTTTCCCGGCAGACCGCCAAGGTGCGATTTTCAGCAACAGCAACATGCCCGGAGCGGCAATCAGGGTACAACACATGAAAAAAGCGGACCATCCCATGGTCTCTGCCATGAATCCCGTCCCGGAGGATGCGATGACGCGGGGAATGCCCATGAGACTTGTGAGCAGGGCATATTGCGTGGCGGTGAATCGCTGGTTGGTGATGCTGGCCATAAAGGCGGCATAGGCGGCGGTGCCCATGCCGGCGCTCAGATTCTCAAAAGCAATCACGGCGGTTAAGCCAGCCACGCTGTCACCCAAATAGGCCAACACGACAAATCCGGCGGTTGATAGGGCCTGCAAAAAGCCAAAGACCCATAAACTGCGGCGGATGCCCAACCGCAGCATGATCACGCCGCCCACCAGGCCGCCGCCAATGATGGCGCCAGCGCCGAAAGTCTTTACGATCGTGCCGATTTGGGTCATGGAAAAGCCGATATCAAGGTAAAAAGGGGTGGTCATGGTACCGGCCATGGTATCACCGATTTTATAAAGTACAATGAAGGCTAAAATCCAAATCGCGTCCCGCCGGCTGAAATAGTCCTTGAACGGCGCGATGACGGCCTGTGCCATGGTTTTGGGGGTGCCTTCGGGAACTTGGGGTTCAGATGTGAGCATGGTGGTGATCACTGCCGGCAACAGGCAGCAGGCCATAATGGTGTACACCATGGAAAACGGAAGTTGGTCCGCCAGGATAAAGCCGCCGCCGCCGGCCACCCACATGCCGAGACGATAGCCGCTGATGTAAAGAGAAGACCCCAGTCCCAGCTCTTCATCGGCCAGATCCTCCCGGCGGTAGGCGTCGATCACGACATCCTGGGAAGCGCTGAAAAAGGCGACCAGCAAGGCCATAGCGGCCACCCACCAGGGGTTTGCAGATGGATCGGTGGCGCCCAGTCCGATGATGGCCACCATGAGGGCCATTTGGCAAAGCAGCAACCATCCCCGGCGTCGGCCGAACAAGGTGATTGAAAAACGGTCCAGAACCGGCGCCCAAAGGAATTTAAGCGTGTAGGGCAACCCAACCAGGGCCATCAAGCCGATGGTGGTCAGATCAACGCCCTCCTGCGTCATCCAGGCCTGCAGCAAGGATATGGTGAGCAGCAACGGCAAACCGGCGGCAAACCCCATCATCAGGGCCACCACCATGCGCCGGCTCAAAATTGTTTTGACTATGGTTTGTCTGGTCACATCGTCAATTTAACTTTTTGCCGCCGTCAACTGCTCCGGCGTGACGATGGACCCATACTTGTCCTTCAAGGCCATGAGACCTTCACGCTGGGAGTTGAGCACCTCAAACAGCCGGGCCGGCAGGTTCTTTTCTTTCCCGTACGCTTCGAGCTGCAGGTCGATGCGCTTGACGATGTTGTCGATGTACAGCGAGAATTGTTTGTCGTAAAGTTCACGGGAGTAGACCTTGCCGATCTTTTCCTGGAACAAGGCTTTCAGATCGTCGAATTTCGGCAACAGGCCGATGGGGGTCTCAATGTACGGTATATCATCATAGGCCCTGCGCTCCAGCCAGGAAAGCCACACCTTCACGTCCCGCTTTTCGCCCAGCAGCTTTTTGCCCTGGCCGCCGCCCCGGGCCCCTTCGGTGAGAAAATAGTTAAGGCCGGCCAGGACCGGGCGTTTGTCCGCCGCGATCTTGTCGCTGCCGAAAAACTTGAACTG
>JABDRH010000179.1 GCA_013041835.1 Desulfatitalea sp.
CGGGGGAGCGCTGGATCGCGGTGGACAGCCGGGCGACCCTGTGGCGGCTCTTCTTGGGCCTGGGGTTAGGCATCGCCGGCGCGCTTTTGATCGGATTGCTCATGGGGTGCTTCGCCGTGGTCGAAGCCTTGCTGGCGCCGCCCCTGTCCCTGTTGGCCAAGGTGCCGCCCACCGCCGCCCTGGCGGTCTTCTTCGTACTGGTGGGCACCGATACCCATATGTTCGTGGCCATGATCGCCTTCGGGGTGCTGCCGACCCTTTCCCAGTCCATTTACCTGGCCGTACGGGAAATACCCAACGAGAGCCTGGACAAGGCCCACACGCTGGGCGCCTCTCAAATGGAACTGATCTGGAACATCATCTTCCAGCATATTCTTCCCAAGGTGTTCGACGCCATTCGGTTGCAGATCGGGCCGGCCATGGTTTACCTCATCGCGGCCGAAATGGTGGTGGGCGATGTGGGATTCGGCTACCGCATCCGGTTGCAGTCGCGGCTGCTCAACATGAACGTGGTTTACACCTACCTGGCCCTGCTGGCGGCCTTTGGTTTCGGCATGGATTTTGTGCTGCGCCGCGTGCAGCGGGCCTTTTTCCCCTGGTATGTACGAGAGAAGTAAACCCATGACCCATCACATCGTTTTGGAGTGCCGCAATGTCAGCCACCGCTTCGGTGCCAAGGCGGTGCTGCACGACATCGATCTGAAGATCATCCGGGGAGAAATCGTGGCCCTGGTCGGACCCAGCGGCTGTGGCAAGTCCACCCTGCTGCGGGCCATCGTGGGCACCCACCCGCCCGAGCAGGGGCAGGTCTACATTTGGGAATCCGAGACCGCGCAAGGCCAAGCCGTTTCAGGGCCGGGCCGCGACCGGGGCATGGTGTATCAACACTACGCCCTGTTTCCCTTTCTCACGGCCCGCGAAAACGTGGCCATCGGCCCCATGCTGGACCAGACCGGCATCGCCTTTCGCTTCTTTCGCTATCGGCGCTGGCGGCAACTGCGTAAAACCCATCTGGCGCAGGCCGATGCCCTGCTCGAAACCCTGAAGTTGGCGGATGCCGGCCACCTCTATCCCCATGAAATGTCCGGCGGCATGCGCCAGCGCGTGGCCATTGCCCAGGCATTGATCATGAAACCGGCCATCCTGCTCCTGGACGAGCCTTTCGGCGCCCTGGACGAAGCCACCCGGGAGGAATTGCAGCGCATGCTGCTCAATTTATATGCCGGCAATTCGGCCGCCAAGGCCGCGGGCAAGGAACCGCCCTACACTATTTTGATCGTCACCCATGAACTCAACGAAGCTATCTATGTGGGCGATCGCATCGTGGCCCTGTCCCAATACTGGGACTGGCAGGGCGAAGGATTTCCCCATGCGCCCGGCGCCACCGTTGTGTACGACCGCGTCTCGCCGGTCTTTCGCCCCGACGATGAACGCGACTACAAAGCCTTTTTACAGCAACGCAAATCCATTCGCGGCGTGGCCTTCGAGGCCCACCCTATCCAGGATCGACACGAAAACGTCCGCTTCTGGGAAGAAATCGCGGCGGGCAAAGGCATGGGGGTCCTGCAATGAGCATATCGGATTATGCGTTTCTGAAAAAAGCCGGCAAAATCGTCAACTCCCGCCAGACGCGCACCCTGCTCCTGACGGGCAACGTCCACGATCTGTTCGCCCTGCAGACCGACGGACAAACAGATTACGTGCCCCTGGTGGATTTTCTCTGCGCCCGCTGGCAGGTACCCGGCCGAATGGTGCTGGTCTACGAGCTCAACGGCCCCATTCGCTTCCTGCAGCCGACGGATCGCGACAAACTTCGCGACGCCTGGTTGAAATGGCGCATCGGCCTCAATGCCGACGGTTTGGCCATCGAGAAGATGCTGGCCGGGGGCAAGGCGCGGGCGCGTCTTGAAACCCTGCAAAAAGCCTTTGACGACAACCTGCTGTCGGCCGTGGGCAACCCCAGCCTGGCCCTGGAACTGCTCCGCCAGATCTGCCTGTGCGCGCGCACGCCCATCGACGGCCGTCCCGGGTTGGCCGAGAGCCTGATCATCCTCATCGAAGCCGCCGACATGCTCATTCCCGAAGGTGATATCAGCCGCCTGGGCGATGCCGACCGGCACCGGGTCTGCATTTGCCGCGACTGGTTCTGCGACCCGGGATTCATGAACGGCAACGACACCGTGGCCTTGATGGCCGAATCGCGCAGCCTGATCAACCAACGCGTGGCCCGTCTGCCCCAAATGATCGAAGTGCCCGTCGAGCCGCCCGACGCCACGCGGCGCAACCATTTCATCTCCTGGTTCGAGACGCATCTTAAAAGCAGAAAAAAGCTGCAACTTTGGGGCACGCAGGAGGATCTGGCCCAATACACGGCCGGACTCTCCATCCAGGCCCTCATGCAACTGCTCAGGGCCGCCGTGCACGAAACGCGTCCTTTGATGGCCCAGGATGTGGTCCGGAAAGTGGAGGCCTACATCCAGAGCCAGTTGGGCGAGGAAATTGTCGAATTCAAGAAACCGGCGCACAAAATCGACGACCTGGTGGGATTCACCCATTTAAAGCATTTCTTGCGCGAAGAGTTGATTCCACGCTTCAAGGC
>JABDRH010000180.1 GCA_013041835.1 Desulfatitalea sp.
CCCTTGAAGCGGGCCATGGCGGTATCCTGCTGATGTCCCATCTGGGCAACTGGGAGGTGGGCGCAAGGCTGTTGCGGCAGAATATGCCGCATCTGCGCCTCATGCTGTATGTGGGCCGGCGCGCCAAGGATCAGATCGAACACCTGCAAAAGCAAGATCTGATGGCCGACGGGATTCGCGTCGTGACCGTGGACCAGCAGGGGGCGTCCGCCTTCGATCTGGTGGAGGGAACCACGCATCTGCGCTCCGGTGGTTTTGTCTCCATGGCCGGCGACATGATTTGGCGTCTGGAACAACGCAAGGTGCGGGTGCGCTTTCTGGACCACTGGGTCAGTTTGCCCGAAGCGCCGTTCATCCTTTCCCTGGTGGCCCGAGTGCCGTTGTACGTCTTTTTCGTCTCTTCACGGGGACCCCAGACCTACCACTTCTCGGTATCCGAACCCATCCGGGTGGCGGCCGAAGATCGGGCACAACGCCGTGAAGCCGTGTTTCAGGCGGCGCAGGCCTATGCCGATCGGCTGGCGGTGCATTTGGGCGAGTCTCCCTATGAATGGTACCATTTCAAGCCCTTCTTGGATGCGCCTGCGTCGTCGCCGAAAACACTTTGAATCGCATCCGTTTTATAGTATGGGTTCAGACATTTTGAGTGAAGAGGAAGAATCAATCCACATGACCCGTAGCCAGATCACCACGCACCTGTTACGAATCTTCTCGGAACGATTTGAAATAGATGATCCCGGATTGGATGACGATTTGCGCGAAGTGTATGAGTTTGACAGCATCGACGCCATCGAAATGCTGCGCGAAATCGAGCTCATGCTGGATTCGGAATTAACCCGTGATGAGAAAAAACAGGCCATGGGCATCTCCACCCTCAATCAGATCATCGATTACATTGAAGCCTTGGCTGTAGCCCGACCCGCAAATTAAAGATCTGTTTCAGTCAGTACCGCACGCATCGAAGAGAGAGGATCGAGCCCCGCATGAACCGAAGGGTCGTCATCACCGGTTGCGCCGCCATCACCCCCATCGGAAACACCCGTTCGGAAATCGTCCGGCATTTGACCGAGGGAATATCGGGGGTGTCGGCCATGCGTCCGGACAATTTGCTCACCGAGCACATCCACTCCAAAGTGTTCGGCTCGGTGGACTATGCCATTGACTACGATTTTAAGCGTCAGTACCGCAAGACCATGGGGCCGGTCGCCTATTACGCCTGCCAGGCGGCCAAGGAGGCCATCGCGGATGCGGGCCTTGAGGAGAACTTCGTGACGTCGGGCCGCATGGGCGTGGCATTCGGATCGACCCACGGCAGCCCCACGGTGCAGCGCAATATCTACCGCACCTTCTTCGGTGACAGCGACGCGAAGCTGTCCAGCATTGGGGCCGTGGACTATCTCAAATCCATGGTGCACACCACCGCGGTAAACATCACCAAGATGTTCGGCATCACGGGGCGCGTCATCTCCTCGTCCACCGCCTGCACCACCAGCAGCCAGTCTATCGGTTATGGTTTCGAGGCCGTGAAATTCGGACTGCAGGATGCCATGCTGTGTGGCGGCGCGGATGAATACGACACGACCACCGTGGCGGTCTTCGACAATCTGCTGGCCTGCTCCACCGATTTCAACGCAACGCCTCACCTGACCCCGCGCCCTTTCGACGTTCGCCGGGACGGCCTGGTGGTGGGCGAGGGCGCCGGCGCCGTGATTCTGGAAGATTTCGAGACGGCCCGGAAACGGGGGGCCCGCATCCTGGCCGAGGTGCTTGGATTTGCCTGCAACAACAACGGCGGTGATCTAATTCTGCCGAACATGGACGGCATCGAGCAAACCATCCGTCTGGGCCTGGATAGCGCCCATGTGGCGGCCGACGACATCGACTGGGTCAGCGCCCACGCCACGGCCACCAAGATGGGAGATGTCATCGAAGCCCAGGCCATGGCCCGGACATATGGTGCGAAACCGTGGGTGACCGCTTTGAAGAGTTACATGGGCCATACCATGGGGTCGTGCGGCGCCATCGAGACCATTCTATCCATGTATCTGATGCAGGACGGCCTGGTGCCGCCCACCCTGAACCTGGAGGCGGTGGACAAACGCTGCGCCATGGTGCGCCATGCACAGCATCTGATCGAACATCCCATTCGTACGGTTGCTGTACAAAACTTTGCTTTTGGCGGCGTCAACACTTGCCTGATTTTGCGAAAGGCGGGGTCGTGAACGCTCCGGCCGTTTCTGCCCGGACCGATTGGGTCCCCCACTGGCTCCGGGTCTTGGCGGATCTGGCCGCCACCTTGATCTTATGGTGTTATTTTACCGTTGGTTTCGTTTTGTTCTTCGCCCCGCTATACGTATTGGCGGCCGTGGCGGCCAGGGATCGGCCGCGGGCCTTTCAGCGCATCAACCATATCTTCTACCGCGGCTTTTTCCTGCTATGCCGCGTAGTGCTGCCGCGGCAGCGATGGCGCATCGATCCGGCGCTCAAGCAGGTTCACGGCGCGGTAGTGGTCTGCAATCATCTCTCCTACATCGACCCGCTGCTGCTCATCGCCACCTTCGCCCGGCACACCACCATCGTAAAAAGCCGGCTGCTGAACATTCCGATCTTCGGTTGGATGCTGAGACTGTCGGGTTATCTGCCCGATGTGTCCCAAGGCCGTCTGGCCGGCCGCATGGTGGCGCTCATGGAGGCGATGCCCGGTTTTCTATCGGCCGGCGGTAACTTGATCATATTTCCCGAGGGCACACGCAGCCGTACCGGCGCTATGGGCACACTGAACCCCGGCGCCTTTAAAATCGCCAGGCTCTGCCGGGCACCGGTGGCCGTGGCGGCCATCGAAAACAGCGACCGACTGTTTACACCCGGCCGCTTTCGCTTCAACGCCTGCCGGGCCAACACCATATCACTAACACTGTTGTCGTGCCTGACCCCGGATTATGACAGTCCCCATTTCTCCACTCGCAAGTTGATCGACCAGATCGGCCGTCTGTTCGCGTCGCGTCGCGGCCAGACAGCAGAGCACCCGGGTGACGCCTTTGTTTTTATCGAACAACGCGCAGAGGAACCATGAAAGTCCTGTTGATCTCCATGCCGGACGTGGCCGCGGTGATCATGCATGAAGCGGCCTTTCACATGCCCAGCCTGGGTATTGCCACCCTGGGCGCCAATCTTGACCCGCGGCACGAAGTCTATCTGGTCGATTTGATCCGCAAGCGCAGCAAAGTACGTTCCTACCTGCATCGTACCTTGCGAAAATTGCGGCCCGATGTCGTAGGACTAAGCGCCATGACCTGGCAGTTCGGCACCTGCCTGAAGCTGGCCCGGCTGATTAAGCGCTGGCTGCCGTCGGTTGACATTGTAGTGGGCGGGTACCATGCGACCCTGATGTATGAGGAGATTGGACATGATCCCGGCGCGGCATCCATCGATTTTTTAGTGCGCGGCGAAGGGGAAGAGGCTTTCCGGCGCCTGGTGAACGCTTTGGACGGCACAGACGATGTCGCCGGCATCCCATCTGTGTCCTATCGCGGATCCAATGGCGACTTGGTTCACAACGAACGCGGGGAGCTGCTGGATCTTTCCCGCCTAAAGCTGCCCATTCGCGACAAGCGCCGCCTCACCTGGGGCTACCATATTATGAACCGCAGCGTGGAGGTGATCGAAACCTCGCGCGGCTGCACGCGCACCTGTAACTTCTGCAGCATTCGCCACATGTACGGTCAGTCCTTCCGCCCCTTTCCCATCGAGCGCATCCTGGCGGACATCGACGATATCTACTATAAGCACAGGTGCCGGTGGATCTTCGTCGCCGACGACAATATGGTGTTGTCGCCCAAACGGGTCATCGAACTGTGCCGGGCCGTCATCGCCCGCCGCTATCGCGGACTGAACTTCGTCGTTCAGGCTGACTGCGTCACCATGTCGCGCAACGAAGAGATGGTGCGCATGATGGCCAAGGCCGGCTTCAAAACTGTTTTTCTGGGCATTGAGAATGCTTCCGCAAAAAATCTGCAGACCGCACACAAGGGCGACATCGTCAGCGCCTCGCGCAGCGCCGTTGAGATGTGCCACAAATACGGCATCATGGTCGTGGGGGGCATGATCTTCGGTTTTCCGGACGACACCGAGGAAGACATCAAGGCCAACTACCGTTTCCTGAAATCCATTGCGGCCGACACCGCATACTGCCAGATTTTGACGCCTTATCCAAAGACCGGCATCCGCCGTCAACTGCTCGACCAGGGACTGGTGACCAATCCGGAGCATTTCGCCACCTACAACGGCATCTGGGCCAATGTGCGCACGCGCCACCTGGGCGCCGATCAGTTGCAGTATCTGGTCTGGTATTACCGACAAACCATCATGGGATGGTGGGAGCCCTCACGCCAGGTGCGTGCCCAGGGGTCGCTTTGGATCGGCATTTGGATCTACTTTTTCAAGCCCTTGCTCAAAGTGACCCTTGGCCGCCGTTTAAAGAAAATCGGCTGGAAGGGGCGCTACGCGCTGGACATGGCCCGCCTTAAGCAAGTCAACCGCTTCACGGAGCTTGAC
>JABDRH010000184.1 GCA_013041835.1 Desulfatitalea sp.
CCCTTGAACGGACGGACACGAATGTCGCGCCCCCCAACGACGCTTCCTTCACGGCCAAAGGGCCAAAAAGCACGGGCCAAGCCCGTGCCGGCCAGCCAGGCGGCGCTGCTGGTGAGAAACAGGCGTCGATCAAAAAGGTGCATATCTTCCTGCCAGTCTCAGCATGCCCACCAGCTTTCCCCCTGCCAACACCAAGGTCGCGCCGCTGATCCCAAGATAGGGAATGAGCAGGGCGCCGCATAATAATGCGCCGGCGGCCGCGCCCACCAAGTCCACGGAGAAGATGCGCGCGGCTGCTTCCGGAGCATCACCCATGAAGGACAGGGCGAGTGGGATCTGAAAACCGCATGCCGCCGACAGCATAAATCCGGAGACGTAATAAAATATCCCCGGTAGGCCGTCACCGACTAGATGCAGGGCTGCTGTCAGCCCGATTATAAGGATGATGAGCATGCCATCTGTAGCGAGCAAAAGGACGTGAGCCTTTTTTACCCGGCGGCCCCACCAGGCGCCGGCGGGAAGCCCGGCCAGGCAAACCGTGACCAGCATGCCGATCTTGGCGTAAATGTATCCCAAATAGATTTGGAAGGCAAAAATCAGAACCATTTGAATGCCCATGGCCGTCATGCCCGTGGTAAATAAAACAAACTCGGCACGTCCCAACCTAGCAAGGAAAAAGAGCAGGGCCGCCGCTGCAAGCGACATGAACCAACCAGGGGAGTTACCGAACTTTGTGAACCATTGAACCATGGCCAACTGCATCAAGTAGGGATGCATGTCCCCGTTCACCGGTGCATTGCGGTCCAATGCGGCCTCGAGCCGGTCAATGCGTTCGCGGGTGACTTCGCCGGAAAAGTATGGACCGGCGTACAAGGTGTCGACCCCGGCTCGGGCCAAGCGGCCCGGTATATCCAAATCCACCGGCTCCTGGCGGCACAGGAAGAAGATCGGTTCGCCGGGCAGCAGTCGCACGTGGGCAAAGTGGCGGCGGGCCGTCTTCCACAGACTGGAAATTATTTGGCGTTGCGCCCGGGTCAGATAGTTGGCCGCGCCTTCCACACTGAAGCACAAGATACCGCCGTGGGTCAGGCGTTGGGCCACCAGGGCAAAAAAGGGGTCTGTGTAAAACCGGTTGAGTTGGAAAGTCTCCGGTTCCGGCAGACTGATCAGTACGGCATCGTAGGCAGCAGTGTGCTGCATCAGCCATATGCGGGCATCGGCCTCCACGGCATGAACGCCTTCAAAGGGATGTTCCAGGTCATAGGTATACATCAGGCGAATCATCGCAGGATCCAGCTCCACATAGTCCACGGCCGCGGGATGGTATTTTTGCAATTGCGCCAGCATACCGCCCCGTGAAGCAATCAACAGGACGCGCCGCGGCGTGCTGACCTGGCAAAGTGCATAATGCACCAAGCGCTCGGCCGTCATGGGATCGTGGCTGGCGGCCATGGGGCGACCGTTGGCAAACAACGTGGTTTGCTCCGAGGACTGGTGAACCGTCAGGCGGCCATGGGGCGTTTCTTCATAGTGGACCAAGCGGCCGCCGGTCGGCGCCAGGGAAAGCGGTTCGAACCACACTGCGCCGAGCAAAACACACAACACCTCCAGCGGCCCGGCCAACTGCTCCCAACGGTTGGCCGCCAAACGGCCGGCAGCCATCGCCAGCGGCAGGTGCGCCACCAGCAGCGACGGCATGGGATCGGCCCAGACCACGAGAACGAAGGTGAAGAGCGCACCACCGCACACATCGCCGATGTTGTCCGCCAGATAGATGCCCACGCCGGTGTAGCCGGTTTCAATCCGGCGGATTACGTACAGGCTGTACGGGAGCAGATAGCCCACCAGCAGGGCGTATGGCGCCATGGTGGCGGCAGTGAACAAAAAAGTGGCATAAAAGCCTACCGACGTACCGGCCCCAAAGAGCATCGGACGCAATAAGCGCACGGCCATGATTTGCGCCGGCGCCAGCATGGCCAGAAGGAACGATAGGCGCGCCAATTGACCGGCGTGCGCGCTGAGTACCCGGCGGGCCAACCGCGTGCCGATGCCCCCGGCGACCAGCCAGGTGAACAGCACCAGCGCCACTATCGGTTCATTGCCCTGGAACTGTGCGAGAAACTCACGCATCAGCACGAGCTGGGTCACCACAGAAGCAACGCCCGTGGCGATGACGATGTGAAGAATAGCGCGTTTAGTGGGGTTCTTCAAAGTACTGTACTTGATAGATTTCCACCTCGAGCCGATCTTGTCGCCAGGCCTCGGCCGGCAGGCCGGCCTTGGCGCACAGGTGCCCCAGAAACGCTTCCGGGCGCGGCAACTGCTCCCACACCTGGGGCAAAAACGTGGCGCTGGCATTTCCTTTTCGCAAAATGACGCCGTCCACTCCCGGCCGCAGTTTGGCCACCAGGTCTTTGCCGTCAGCGTATGTCAGGGGTTGAGGCTGCGTCAGCACGCTGACTTCGATGTTCACCTGTGCAAGTTCCGTTTCTTGCAGGGGATGAAAACGCGGGTCATGAAAAGCAGCGTTGACGGCATTGGCGCGTACGCTCTCGGCCAGGGAATTGCGGGCCGTCAGGCTGCCGATGCATCCCCTCAAATTGTCGCCGATTTTCAGAGTGACAAAGGTGCTGCTGCGGCGCTTGAAGTCCGGATCCGCCAGCGCCTGGTTCAACGCTTCAACCTGGTGTTCAGCAGGGTCGTTGCCGAACTTGCGGTTTAAAGTGTCGCGGGCCAAGCGCAGCAGCACGCTGCCTTGCTCGGCAGTCAGTGGTGAGGAGTCGGAGGACATGGGATTTTCTCCGTAAAAGGCCAGGGCAGCATAGCCGACCACCGCCTTTTTGTCGCCAGCCGTGTCGCCGCTGTTGGCATAGTGCAACAGCACCGGCCGCCAGTTGAACCGGCGCGCCATGTGCAACAACACGGCCATTGGATGTTTGCCACAGGTGCGGTTCTCCCCGGCCACCAGGGAAGCCGCATCCAAGGATATGATGGATTGAATGGTTTGCCTGTCCCGAGCCGATGCCTGATCATAGGGCAGGTGGTGGGACAGATCCGCGCTGATCACCACCAGCGTTCGCGCATCCACCAACGGTGCAAGCGCGGCGGCGATCTCACCCGCTTCGCAAGGGCCCAGTACCACCGGCAGGAACGAAAAAGAATCGAGACTGTATTGCAGAAACGGTAGTACCACCTCAAGGCAGTGCTCGCTGCGATCCGACGCCGATATCGGCCGAAAATGCTTGTCGCCTGAGCACAGCCGGCGAGCATCGGGATGCACCGGCACCTTGCCCAAAGGGGTTTGATAGGCATCGACCGCGCTGACGGCGCCGTTTGCAAAACCGACGCGATGATCAGGCCCCATGAGGATCACCTTGGCGTAGGTGTGGCCCTTGAGCACCCGGTGCGCATGCGCGGCGGTCAGTCCTGAATAGATATAACCGGCATGGGGCAGGACCAGGGCGCGCGGAACACCGTGCGCATCGGGCGGCTGCGACGTGCGTGCGGCTTGTTGCACCAGGTCGTCAATGGTCTGCCTGAGCGCCCGGGCGTCACCCGGGTAGAACTTGCCATCCCAAACGGCAGGACGCACCGAGCCGGGCTCGGCGTTGACCGGTGATACCAGCACAAGCAGCAAAACTATGAGCCGTAATCGAACTTTCATCGGGTCTCGTCCCTTGATTTTGCCAATTATAGAAGCCAACGGGCGCTCTACGAATGGGAGGGCGTGCAGCAAAATCCCGATCCGGAGGAGCAATTTGTCCGGTTAACGTTTGTACTTCTTTGGGAATGGACCGCAGCGAACACTCTGCCTGTTTGGGTCCGCAATGCCGTACCAATAAAATGGTATTCCTCACGAAATCGCCCTCGCGTCAAGTTGTTAGATTACAATGTTTCTTGACGTGACGACAATCCTTTTTTCGCTGCTCTTTACAGGAAAAAAGGCGTTACCTCCGTGCTTATAATGACTTCTTCAGTTCGAGCGACTTTGACTCTTTTTCCGCAGGTCAGAATAGGTGCAATTGTTTCCGATAGACATCCGTCACCACGGCCGGATCATCGGTGATGACGATGTGATCTTCGATCCAGGCCGGGGCGCGGTGGTATCTGACCATTTCAGCGATCTGCCGCCGCATTCCCTGCCAAAAAACACGTTCGCCCTCGGTATCGAAAAGAATGATGGGCACCCGTTCCATGATGGAAAGCTTCATGT
>JABDRH010000187.1 GCA_013041835.1 Desulfatitalea sp.
CGCACGGTGGGTGCACCACGCATGCGACGCCCCGACCGATTTCGTGGACCTGGGGCGTACGCGCAAGGGAACACCGGTACGCGTCCCCGGCCACCTTATCGCGTCCGGCTGCCGCATCACCTTCGGGGCGATTTCCCATCACTATTTTGCCGGATTCGGCGGCGGCCGCAAGCTGATCTTTCCCGGCCTGGGTGAACGGGAGGCCATTTACGCCAACCACAGTCTCTTCCTGGACCGGGAACAGCGACGGTTGACCTCAGGGTGCCGCTGTGGGCAACTCAACGGCAATCCCCTGGCCGAGGATCTGACCGAATATGAGACATTTTGTCCGGCCCACATGGCCGTGCACGCCATCCTGGACAGCCGGGGCCGGGTATGCGATTTGCTGGTGGGAAGCGGCCGCGACCACTTTGAACAGGCCTGCGCCCGACACGCCGCCCACTGCCAGAAACACGCCGGCGACTACGACCTGGTACTGGCCGCCTGCGGCGGATTCCCCAAGGACATCAATTTCATCCAAAGCCACAAGGCGGTGCATAACGCCGCCGATTTCGTACGCGACGGCGGACGGCTAATCGTACTGGCGCGATGCGCCGAGGGCATCGGCTCCGAAACCTTTCTGCCCTGGTTCGCCATGGGGGGCTGGGATGCGGCGTTTGACCGCCTGGCCGCCCAATATGCCGGAAACGGCGGCACCGCACTGGCCATGATGGAAAAATGCCGTCGTATTCGAATCAGCCTGGTCACCGACCTGGATACCGACCTGACCGATCAGATGGGCGTTAAGCGACTCTCCCTGACCCGGGCCCGGCAAGCTGTGGCGGATCATCGGGGAACCATGGCCGTAATACCCAATGCATCCCTGCTGGTGCGCGCGCCGGAACACTTGACCGCAGCGTAAATCCAGGTGCACCCGAGCACAGTGGGTCGCATCCGTTACCAATGAACCGAGGATATCTTTTGCATGCTCACTTAAACAAACCCAAAAGATCCGTGGCAGCGCCGTTCGGCCAACTGGCCGCGCAGATCCACGGCGAAGTCCATACGGACGAACTGCGCCGCTTTCAATTGGCCACAGACGCAAGCATTTTCCAAAAAATGCCGGCCGCCGTTGTGTATCCCCGATGCCGGGAGGATGTGCAGGCCACCGTTCGGTTTGCCGTCGCCCACGGATATCACCTGCATCCCCGCGGGGCGGGCAGCGGCCTGTGCGGCTCGGCCCTGGGCGACGGCATTGTGGTCGATTTTTCCAAGCATATGAATCGCCTGTTGCGTCTTGCCCCCGATGAAGGCTTCTTCGAGTGCGAACCCGGGTACCGCTTCGGTGAACTGGCCGAAGCGCTGGCCGGCAGCGGGCTCTTTTTTCCACCCGATCCCTCCAGCGGCGAATACGCCACCTTCGGCGGCATGTGCGCCACCAACGCCAGCGGCGCCCACTCGGTCAAGTACGGCAACACGGCCGACTATCTGTTGGATGCTGAAGTGGTATTGACCGATGGCACGGCCGACCGTCTCTCGGCCTTGTCGGCGACGCCCCTGGCCCAACTGCCGCCCCATATCGGGCAATTGGCGCGACTCTATCTGCAGCACCGGCAGGTCATCGAGGCCGCCTATCCCGACATTGCCTGCAATGTGGCCGGATACAACCTGCGCGGCCTGGTGCACCAAGACCGGCTGTATCTGCACCGGTTGTTGTGCGGATCCGAAGGCACTTTGGGCCTGACCACCCGCCTGCGCTTGCGTCTGCTGGCCCGGCCGGCGGCCGAAAGCCTGGTGGTGGCCTATTTTGAAGACATCATCAAGGCGGCGCGGGCCGTGCAGTACGCCATGACGCTGGCGCCGGCGGGCATCGAAATCATGGACAAGTCCCTGCTCACCCTGGCACGCGCCGAATCGCCGGCACTGGGCGACAAAATCCCCAGCGATGTCGACAATGTCCTGCTCATCGAATTCGACGGGCCATCGGCCGCGGCGTGCACCGCACCGGCCGAGACGACGCGGCGCCACCTGCTCGACGCAGAATTGGCCCGGCAGGCCGACGTGGCCGTATCGTCGGAGGAGAAAGCGGCTTTCTGGGCATTGCGCAAAGCCGCCGTGCCTACACTGTACAAGCTGAAAGGACGCCGCAAGGTCCTGGCCCTGGTGGAGGACGCCGCCGTGCCGGTGGGCCGCCTGGTGCCTTACTTTGAAGGCATTTACGCCCTCTTCCACCGATTGAAGGTCGATTTCGTGCTCTACGGCCACATTGCCAAAGGCTTGATGCACACCCGGCCGTTGCTGGACCTGAAAGACCCCGGCGATGTCGATCTGCTGCAACCGATTGCAGACGCCGTATTCGATTTGGTGAACGGGCTGGGGGGGACGGTATCCGGTGAACACGGCGACGGCCGCCTGCGTAGCGCCTATGTGGCGCGCAAGTACCCGGAAATTTTCGAGCTATTCCAGCGCACCAAGCAACTGATGGACCCCCACTCGATCTTGAATCCCGAAATCAAGGTGCAGGGCGATCCCGAACAAATGGCCAGGGACTTGCGCTTCGGACGCCGATACCGCAGCGTTCCACCGGCCAACTTGCGCTTGAAGTGGCGCGGCGGCTTCATTGAGGAGGTGGAAAAGTGCCACGGTTGCTCCAAATGCACCACCGTGACGACAGCCACGCGCATGTGCCCGGTCTATAAAGTCACCCGGGATGAAGACGCCGCACCCAAAGCCAAGGCCAATGTATTGCGGGCGCTGATCAGCGGCCACGTGAATCGACAGGCCCTTTACGCCGCGGAACTGCAACAGGTCATGGCCTGCTGCATCAACTGCGGCAGTTGTTACAAAGAGTGCCCTTCGAATGTGAACATTGCCCAAATGGCCATGGAAGCCAAGACGCTCTATGCGCGCCGATACGGCACCCGTCTGCCTGACCGAATCACCGGTGAAGTGGAAAAAGCCGCCAGGATGACCCACCGCCTGGCCCCCTTGATCGACCCCGTGATGAGGCGGCCCGCCATTTACCGGCTAGCCGCGCGCTTGACCGGCCTGGCGCCCCAGCGGGAAATGGTGACCTTTTCTCGCCGTTCACTTTATGAACAAATGCCGGCCCACCGACCCGGCCGGGGGCCACGGGTACTCTATTTTGCGGGATGCTACGCCGGCTACATTCGACCGGCATTGGGCCGGGCCGCCCTGGATGTCTTGAGCCGGATGGGATTCGACGTCTACCTGCCGCCGCAATCGTGCTGCGGCCTGCCTCAACTCTCCAAAGGCATGCGCACATCGGCCGCGCGTGCCGTCCAGCGCAACCTTTCGGCCTGGCGGCAGCTCGTCTCACGGGTGGATGCCATCACCGTCACCTGCTCGTCATGCGGCCATGCCCTGATGCAGGATTGGTCCTGCCTGCTGCCCGCTCCGGCGGCCGGACAGATTCAGGAAAAAACCATGCATATCTCTCACCTGCTCAACCAACATCGTGACCGGATGGTGTTGACGCCAACCTCGCTTTGCCTGGCCTATCACTATCCCTGCCACCTGAAGCTGCAACATCACGGCGACAGCTCCATGCGCCTGCTCAACACCCTGCCCGGCGTACACATGCAGGATCTGGCCAGCCACTGCTGCGGTATCGCCGGAAGCTGGGGCATGCTGGCGGCGAACTATGAACTGAGCAAACAGATCGGCACGCCCATGATCCAACGTTTAGAAGCATCGCCCGCGCCCATGGGCATCACCGACTGCCCCACATGCGAAATGCAGATGTCACACCTGTCTAGCAAACCCGTCCTGCACCCCATCGAAATCGTTTGGGCCGGCATGGAACAAATGGATGAAAGATAATTATTGTCGCACCGCGACCGATTTGCTATGTAATCCGCCAAGTTCACGGGGATGTAGCTCAGTTGGGAGAGCGCAGCGTTCGCAACGCTGAGGTCAGGGGTTCGATCCCCCTCATCTCCACCACATCGCAATCCAGTCCAATACAATCCGATATAGCCAAAAAAGCCCTGAATTGCCGGGCTTTTTTGTTTGTCCGGTCATTTCTGTCGACCTCGATGGTCGGCGTGAAAGATGGCGGGAATATCAAGTGATTCAAGAAAACAGTAGAAATTGGTTGAAAAACGCACTTCGTCATTGTCAATAAATTGTCAATAACCCCAATAACATACAGAATTTAATAGTAATTTTCGCTTTTGTGTTAGTTGAAGAACATCAGCCGGTTAGATGGGATCAAGGCTGTTTTTTGTTTGCAATTCTCTGAGTTAGCCGTGTGAAGGATGATTCCGGCATATGTGCGCAACAAGCTCGCCATACCCGCTTTGACATTGAACGGCTATTCCATCAAGGTTGCGGCATACGACATACTGCAGCGCTTACCATCGCTCCATTGCCATTCGTTCAAGGGTGTTTTTGCCCCGGCATCGGTATCCGGCAATATCGATCCGAATTTGAATGAACCCCAACCGAGAGGTCCGCATGGAACGATCCCCCTTGTATTATCAATACAGCAAAAAGAAGTCCCTGCTTGGTATCTTTCGCAACTGCCGCTGCCCTCATTATGATGTCTGCCTTAAAAAAGCAGCGTATGAAGATCTGTTTCTCGATTGCCGATCGTGCCATTTGAAAAAGACCGCGGTTGAAGTGTCCAACATCGATCTCTTCCGATAGAAACCAGCAATGCGGTTAGACCTGAGAAAACCGGATATGCGGATGCCGGGGCACACTCTGGTGGTTGACCCGGAAAGAAAAGGTTGCAGACAGGCCCGAGATGCAACATCCGACCGGGAGCACCACCCCAAACCAGAGAAGAAAGCGGGAGTATCGGCTGCCTTGCATGCATCACGACTTTTTCAGCACAATGATTCGCGCACTGTACCCGTTGCCTCCTTTTTCCGAAATGCGGCTGCGCCCAATGCGATCAACAGCACGATGACAATCAGACCGCCGAGCCGGAATGCGGCCGCGACCGCCGCTGGTTCCCCGGCGGCAGTAGTAAAGCGCCAGGTGGACGATGTCGTCGTCGAAAGACCGTCCTCGATGACGACATACCATTGATACAAGATGCCGGCCGAAAGGTTGTTCCACACCACGGCGGCCTGCGTGCCGGAAGCCGCGCCGAGCGCCGAGCCGATCAGTTGATGGGCGCCGTCGTAAAAGTAAACATCCATGGAAGCGCCGTTGGAATCATTCACGGTGACGCTCAGGGTCGGCGGCAATTGCACGTCCACCGCGCCATTTGACGGAGCACCGGGACCCGCAGGCCGGGCCGGCGGATTGTTGAACAAGGTCCGTGCGTCGGCACGCACGGGCGCATCCTCCACATTGCCGTCATCATCAGTGGAGACGGTGTAGAATTGGTAATCACCTTGGCCGTCAGGATAATCGAAGGCCTGGGACCAGCCATCGCTTCCATCCGTATCCTCGCCGACGGCCGCCCAGGGCCCCCAGGCCAAGCCGTCCGCAGCGTAACGGTAGAAGAAGGCCACCTGGTCCGGCTGCTTGCTGGCGCCGCCCGCCGTCTCCCATTGTATATCGAGCACCGGCGCCTGGGAGCCGCCGGAATAGGCCTTGCTGTCGAAGGCATAGGTCAAGCGGGTCCCACTGTCCTCGACGACCGGCTTGACCACCAGGGAGACCACCTCGTCGCCCGCGGCCGCTACCGTGACATAGGTGGTCACGTCCCATTCGTACCAACGGCCGGTCTGTCCGTTGGTCAGCGTCACCGTATCCTCGGCAATGCCGAAGGCGGGCTGGGTATTCCAGGTGATGCCCGCTTCGGTCCAGGTGGCCGACGCGCCGTGCACCGAGGCATCCATATTGCCGTTCTGGGCCTTCCAGCAGTGAAGCCTGAGCTTGGCCGAAGTGATGGTGACCCCGATGGGAATTCGTCCGCTCAAGTCAAATTTCACCCAGGCGCGTTCGTCCTGATAGCCGTCGCCGGCGCTTTGCACATGCATATAGGTAGAAGCGCCGTAATTTTTTGTCGGGTAGCCTTCAACCACTTGGGCATCGGCCGTCGATGTCAGCGTGATCCCGCTGGCCGTGCCGGATACATCACCGGCCGTCGCCGTGAGGGTGATGGGGGCGCCGGACTGCGCATAGGGCGTTATCGCATCCACCGTCGATGTGGCGGGATAACCGACAACGGGAATCGTGGTGGCCGCCACGGCCTCGCGGCAGCGGAAACGCCGCGATCCGCCACTTTGGGTGTTGACCCCGGTGAGCATTAAAAAATCGCCGTTCTTGCCGGGCAGGGTCATGGAAACGTAGCCGCCGGGCTGATAGATGGTGACCGTTTGGCCTTTTGAATCGCGGACCATGCTGGTGCCGGTCTTTTCGGCATAAAACTTCACGAAGTGATTTTCATGCGCCTCATCCCAGAAGCCGGCCACATTCGGAAAGTATTCGGGCCGGGCCAGGGATGCATCCTTGCCATGCAAGACGAATTCGTGCCTCGGTCCGCGAATGCCCTCCTGGTCGATAAACTCGGGCGTGCCGTCAAAGAAGCTGCCCTCACCCCAGACTTCGATGATGTCCCCGGCCTGGTGCAGGCCGTCGGGAAACCCCAGATGGCTGCGGTAGAGCATGATTTCGGAGAAGCGGTTTTCCAGATTGATGGCGCCGTCCGTTTTGACCAGATCGGCGAGGCCGTATCCATCCCGGCGGGCCAGGGTCTGAGGCATGGCCTGGATGAAGCGGATAAAGGCTTTTTCGAAATACGGTTCGCTTTCGCTGTCCGCGATCATGGTGATCACGGCCTTGAAGCCGCCGGCAAACTCGGTGTTCAAGGTATGGCGCGGGGTGATGCCGCCGGGATACATGGGATTGCCGGGGGTGTTGTACTGTCCGGTATAGTCCACCACGCCTTCGCGGATGGAGTCGCCCACATCCTCGGGCGTGGTATCCGAAAGCGCGATTTCAGGATGGGCGTACATGTATTGGCTCATCGCCACGGTATAGGTGCCGGACAAAGTGATGGGGCTGCCCCCATGGGTAATGGCCGTGATCTGCCCGTCATGGGCCGTGACATGCCAGCCGTCTGAAATGGAGGTGCCCACATAGTCGGCCTGTATCCAGTTCCAGATCTGCTGGCCGGTCATCCGCACGCTCACCATGGTGTCATCCGACCAGGGATAGGCCTCGTAGATCTCAACATAGGTGATCCGCCCGGCGGCGATATCCCGGCGGATGCCGCCACCGGACTGCAGGGCCAGATCCACGGCATGCCCGAGCTGACCGGCCTTCCACACCATGGCGTCGGTGACCCACGCCCCGGCCGCGTTGGTGGCGTTCCAGGGATACTCGCTCACCGTCCACCACTTGTCCTTGTCCAAGGTCAGGTCGACGGCGCAGTAGCCGATCACCTCATCCAGGCTGTGGGGCGGAGCCGGAACCTGATTGTTGTATTCGGTGGTCAGGGTGGCGATAAGGTTTAAAATGTCGGCATCCGGCGTGATCTGGCTGTTTCGGATGACGTGTTTTTGGGCGCTCAAATAATCGCCTCCGCTGTCCACTGCCAGCTCACCGATGTACTGCAGGTAGGAGGCCGCCTCGGCCACCAGGGTCTTGCCGTTCATGTTGCCGGGCTGCCAGACCCGCTCGGTCCAGGTGTGCCAGTGGCCCGAGATAACGATCTCGGGCGGCGCCACACCGCCACTGTCGGCCAACACCGCGTCGCCGCCCGAAGTGATACGACTTTGTCCCATGTGGGAGAGCAGGATCACCACGTCGCAGCCCTGCGTGGTGCGCAGGGTGTTCACCCAATCCTTGATGCTGATCCGGCCGCCGCCCCCCTCCCAGGTACAGGTGACCACATCGATGACTTTTTCCGTGTCCACGCCCAGGTAAGAGGATGCGTCGTTGGTGTAGCCCAGGATGCCAACGCGAGTGCCGTTGACGGTCACGATGACATAGGGATCGAAGTAGGCCGTGGTGGTGCCTTCATGGCAGACATTGACCGAAATGGCCGGGAACCGGGCCAGGCCGCCCTGCCCCGCGGGTTTCAAGTTGTTGAGCATTTGCAGCGAACGCACGTCGTGGTTGCCCACCACCACGGCGTCGATGCCCCGGCCGCCCAGGGCTTTGAGTTTGCCGTCCAGCAAGTTGTAGAAGTCGATCATGCCGCCGTTGCCGCGTAGATCACCCAGGGGGTTGCCTTCGGAGATATCGCCGGCATCCAGTATCAGCGAATCAGGCTCGGCGGCCTTGAGTTCCAGCATCCTGGCCCCGAAATAGGCTGCACCGCCCACCATTTCCATCTCCACGGCATCGTCCGGCTCAGGTACGTCAAAGTCGTGGGGCAGCAGGCGGGAGTGCGCGTCGTTCATGTGAAAAATCGTAAATGGCCCGCCGTTGGGCAGACCGTCGATGGTCTGGCCGGTGTTGTCAGAGTGCATCTCGTTGGTAATGACCGTGGCGGCCATGGCGGACACCACCCACAGCACCGTTACAAGGCACGCGATCATTGATTTACGATACATGGTTGAATTTCCTCTTGCTTGGGATGGGTATGGCATGCAAACGACCTGGCCGGCAAGCGGAATGCGTTGAAGATGAAAGGAAAAGCAGTTAGGCTATTGGCGGAAAAGACAAGCAAGATGGTATATTCTGTGACCTTCCGGCAAGCGTGCGTGAACCGCGCTGAGAATTAAGGTATCATCGGTTGTCCCAAAAACAAAGAAGGCCAACCGATGAACGACGATCCTCAAGCTGCTTGCATCATCCCTGACAGCCTTGAGCAGGTACAGCAACGCTTTGAATCCAGGCGTAAGCTGCGAAACAAAGGCACGCGTATTCCCCAAGACCTTTGGCAGGCAGCTGTCTCGCTATCTGCGCACTATTCGATAGGCCACCTGTCAAAGGCCCTGCGTATCAACTACACCGCGTTAAAAGAAAAAGTCGTCAAGGCCGGCACGCCGGAAAAACGCACATCCGATACTTCTTGTTCCCCATTTATGGAATTGCCGGTCTCGGCGGCCCCTTTGCGCGAATCCACCATAGAAATGATCAAAAACGACGGCTCGGTCATGAGAATGCAGGTAAGCAGGGCCACCGGTTTGGATTTGATGCAATTGGCAAAAACGCTTTGGAAGGCGGACGCAGGATTGCCATCGTGCCTCACGGGTCAACCGGTCCATCAAGGCGGTTTGGGGCTATCCGTTAACCCACATGTTCCGATCCTATTTGACCACGGAAGATGTTGCATGACTGCACCGCTCATCGAACTTTCGGCCACTGAACTCGACGAGTTGATCGCGCGCATCAAATCGCGCGACCTTCTGGAAAAAGACTATCAGGCCCTTGAGGCCATGGGCGCAATGGGGTCAACGATTATACCGGCGCGCACAAAACCACGATCGCCCACGGCACGCTCAAGCATAAAGATCCGTGTCCGGCTTGCCTGAAGGGCAAAGTCTATGTGTGCAAACAGTGCAAACCCCTGAACGAAAGGGAGTGTTTACCAGCGCCATGGTGGCGATTTTCGACGATCACAAAATCGGCTTGTTTTTTACCGGACGAAACCATGCCGGAGAAAACCTTTCGCAACTGCTTGC
>JABDRH010000198.1 GCA_013041835.1 Desulfatitalea sp.
GACCACATCTGGGTGCCTTGACGCTGCAACAAACGCTCGACAATGAAATCCTTGTTGATCAACAGAGCCACGGCCCGGCGCAGGTGCACATCATTAAACGGTTGGCGCCGCGTATTGAAGCCCATGTAGTAAAGCGCGCTCTTTTCACTCACCATCACCTGAACATGGGGGGTTTGTTCCAGCATCTCCAGGTAGCCGGGCTGGATATGCTGCTGATAGACGTCGATGGTGCCTTTGCGCAAAGCCAGCATCGCAACGTCGGTGGTGCCGAAAAACTTTATGAGAATGCCCTGGATATGAGGGCCCAGCGGACGGCCGGCGATGATTGCGCCACTGCCGAAAAAACGGGGATTTCTTTCCAGGTAGAGATAAGCACCGCGGTGCCACTGTTTGAGAACGAAGGGGCCTGAACCGACCGGGGACCGGTTTTCGCGGCGCAAAAGCCATGCAAGAGGCTTTTCCATCTTGCGGGCTTCGTCGGCAATGGGTTGCCAGCAGTGCGCCGGAAGAATGCTCACCTGCAACGTGCGATTTATAAAGGCGGCATATGGCTGCTTCAGGTAAAAGACAACCGTATGGTCATCCGGTGTTTCGATGTGTTCAACGCATCGCCAATGGGAAGCGCCGGGCAGGTTGAACGCTTTGATCAACCGCCCGCTAAAAGCCACATCGGCTGCGGTCAGCGGCCGGCCATCGGACCAGCGGGCCGACCGCAGGCGTATGGTATAGGTGCGCCGGCCCGCATCATACACCGGCAGTTGCGCCGCCAGCCAGGGTACCAACGCCAGTGTTTCGGGATCCCGCTGGTATAGCGGCTGGTAGATCAAGCGCAAGATACTGCGGGAGTTGACATCGCTGGCCAGCCAGGGATTGAGGGTGCGCGGTTCGTCGGGCAGGCCCACGCGTACCGTATCGGCCGGCCCCTTCTGAAAGCAGCCTTGCGCCATCCATGCCCACGCAAGGATCAGCACCAGACCGGTCGGCATGCCGATGGATTTGAGCCGGAATTTAAACATAGGCGCAATAGTGGGACCGCCTGTCCCGACATTCCATGACTTGATGCGCCACGAAGTCGATGACGGCCTTTTCCAGTTGAACGTGGTTGAATTGATTGATGCGCGGAATTCCCCCCGGCGAAAGACAGTTGACCTCCACCAGTTTGTCGCCGATGATGTCAATGCCGACAAAATAGAGTCCGTCGGCCGCTAGGCGGTCCCGTACGGCGCGGCAAATGGCCGCCTCACCTTCGGTTACAGCATGGGGTTGTGCCGTTGCACCGGCTTTGATATTGCTACGAAATTCGCCCGCTCTCGGCACCCGGCGCATCGCGCCAAGGATCTCCCCATTGAGCAGCAGGATACGCACATCGCCTTGCCGGCCGGCCGCCAAGTACGCTTGCAGCATGACGGGGTTACGCTCGGCGTCACCCCTCCCGGCGCGGGTAAGATGCCTGATTATCGGCATGAGCGCTTCCCGGTCCCGGACGCTCACTTTGATCACCCCTTCGCCGCCGAAGCGCTGCAGGGGTTTGATCACCATATCGCCGCCGAAATCCTCGATGATCTGAACGATCTGTCCGGGATCGCGGGCAATGTGGGTTTCGGGAATGATGTCGGGAAAATTGAGTGCGTACAACTTGCTGTTGCCCAGAATCTGACCGCTGGGGCGGTTGATGATAAAGACCTTATCGTTGACCGGATGCAATAATTCCAGGCTCTGGTAGTGGATGGGCGGATTCTTGCGCAAAAACAAAGCGTCCAGTTCGGCAATGGCTTTGAAAATCGGTTCATCCCTCGCCAGACAGTCGATCAGGGCTTGCCAATAGTCCCGCATCGTCATGTCCGGCGCCACGGACAGATTGTGCATGCGGGCCGCCACGTCGTTATCGCGGACGCACACATCGTGGGGCTCCAGGAAAAAGACCACATGGCCCCGCTGATTGCACTCATACATCAAGTGGCTGGTGGTTTCGTACGCCGGATCAATGAATGCCAGTTTGTCCATGAGAAAAGCGATATTCAAGATGTCACCCTGTCATCATCGCCGCGTTGGGAGGGGCAAACCGTTGACGCATCAGACCCACGCACCATAACACAAACAGTGCGCGGTCAAAAGCACGAACACGATGAAAGGCGCAACCCACGATGCATGAAACGATATTCCTGCAATTTTACAGCCGCCGCAAAAGCGGTGTCTATAACCTGCTCAACGGCTTTTCCGACACCTACGATCTTTGCCGGCGGCATGGAGAACCGCGCTGGTATCCGGAGGCGCCGGACAAGCGCAACGAACGCCAATATGACCACTACGCAGCCAATCCCCCCCCCATCAGGAAAGGCACCGTCTTCATCAGCGCCCTGGATGTGAACCATCTATACCAGAGCTGGGTGTGGGCCGATCTGCATCCCGACATCACCTTCGTGGTGGGAGGACCGGTGGCCGCCGAAATAAACACCGACGGGCCGCGCCGTCAACCGGCTTATGTGCGCGTGGATGATCCGGCGGCCCTGCCGCAAAACTTCGTCCTGACCGGAAAAAGCGTCGAAACTTGGTTCGGCGTCCCCGATTTTTCAGGTCCGTGGCGCCTGGAGCTGCCCGGCGGCATTGCGCCGGACAGCCCCATCTATTTTTCCTACACCCTGGACAACATCTGTTTTTGGAACCGATGCATTTACTGCAACATGGGATGCCATGATCGGCAAAACAATCGACGGCGCACCGATATGGCCTTTGAGTTTCAACACCTGCCCTTTGAAGGCGTCAAACAGGTTCGTCTCAACACCGGCTCGCTGACGCCGCACCACATCCGCAACCTGCTGCCTTTGCTGCCCCGCGGCGAAACATTCCAATATCGAACGTTTATGCGACCCGCCGCGGCGGAAACCCGCGCCTTGCGGGACGCCATCGCCGCGGCCCAAGGGCCTTTGCCCGAGATGGTGCTCGGCTTCGGCGTGGAGTTTCCTTCCATGCGCATGCTGGCTCACATCCAAAAAGGATTCACACCCGAAGAGATGATGACAGCCCTGGAACTTTGCAGCGCCCATCACATCCGCGTCAACGGCAATGTGATCGTGGGGTGGAACAATCTGACACCCGGGGATATCGATGCGCTGGCATCCTTTTTCGATCGCATGCCCCACGGCGCCTTCAGGACCCTGCAATTAAGATGGCTGTTCGCCCACCCCTTCACCGCCATCCACGATCGATACCGGGGTACCCCGAGAACCTTCGGCCCATTTTATGAAGGATTCAGCGTAGCGCTCGACAACGCGGAACAAATCGCCTTGAACCGGACGGCAGTGGAGATCATCCTGCGCCATGGCCCAATGAAAGGATACACGGTACAAGGATTGGCGAAGGTAAAAGAGCATCTTGATTAAGGCCGGGGCTGAAGCTGAAGGATTGAGCATCGATAAAACGATTAAAAAAAGTCTTGAAACCGCCTTCGGTATTAAGGGCTCGCGTAAAAATGATTTCACATTTTTTTTAGCGAGACCCCTAAGCCCTGCCCCGGCAATTCAAACATCTCGGTTTTTGGAACCAACGATTTGCTCAGCACATTCGGGCTGCTCGTTACTGTTCATCGACAGGCGGATGCCGGTATGCCAATTCCCGCCCCATATATTCCCATTCCTCCGCCACATGGCTTTGGTGATCATGTGGATTAAGCACCAGCGCATCCATCATAAAATCCACGCATCTGCCAAAAACCGCCAGTTGTGATCCCACTTGCTGACGGGTCGTAATCGTAGCCCCCCCCAATGGGCCGTCTTCAAACAGATGCGTTACATTCAACCTGACCCTAAAGAGAAAACAAAATACTGTCAAAAGCCAATCCGGTAAGTACTTGCTGTGAGCTTGGATTTTTATCGAAGCCCAGGAGAACTTTTCATCCTTTTTGTAATCTGTAATTCTCGCCGTGATTTTGTGTTGATGCTTTTTGATGCGCTCGACAAAGCTGAACCGTGTTCCTTCTCTAACAGGTCCTTCTGTCAGCCATTCAAAGTGTTGGTGCGCGACAGGGTGCCATTGGATATAGTTTTTCTCAAGATTTTTGAACCACTCAAATACGGTGCGCACGTCAAAAGGCAAGGTTATTGTGTGTGTTATCTCTCTCATTTTTCACATACCCTCAAATTGTCTATTGGTGGTCCCAGGGCTTATCCATTGGCGCCATCAAGCACTCTGCGCACAGTCTTGCTCAAGTCAGCATAAACAACCGGTTTATATAAAAATGCCTTAATACCGATCTGACGTGCTATCTTATCAGAGATCTTTTTGCTGTAGCCAGAACAAACGATAACAGGGATATTTGATCTGACCTTCAATAACTCAATCGCCAATTTGTCACCGGTCATTTTTGGCATGGTCATGTCAGTGATAACCAAATCAAAATCATTAGGTCTCGATTTAAACAACTCAAGGGCCCTGATGCTGCTGGTCCGGGTGGTCACCTGATAACCCAAACGTTCAAGTTCTAGACTACCCAATTTGGCGATTGGGTCTTCGTCATCAACAAACAGAATTCTCTCACTGCCTTTTGGCAGATGTTCCGGTTTATATAAATGCTGGCTTGTCCGCTTGTGTGTGATAGGCAGGTAAATCGTAAAAGAGGTGCCTTCTCCCAGTGTACTTTCAACGACAATTTTACCGCCATGGCTCTCAACAATACCGTGAACCATAGCAAGCCCCAAGCCAGTTCCTTCTCCAGGTTCTTTGGTTGTAAAATAGGGCTCAAAGATCGAATCAACGATGTCCGGAGCAATCCCCGTTCCCGTATCGGAAACGATCAACTCTATGTAATCTCCATACATCAACTCTTTTTTTTCGCTGAATTCTCTATCGATACTGATATCCTTGAGGCTAACGCTTAGAATACCGCCCTCATCTTCCATGGCATGGGTTGCATTGGCACAAAGATTCATCAATAGTTGATGAATCTGGGTCTGGTTGCCCAAGATGACGGAATCGCTATTAATGCCGCTTTCAATCTCGATAGTTGTTGGAATCGAGGATCTGATGAATTTAAGGACTTCTCTCACAATTGAATTAATCTCAATGGGGGCTAATTTTTCTTCTGATTGGCGAGCAAAGGCCAAGATTTGGCCAACAAGCTCTTTTGCACGTTTCCCAGCGTTGAGAACCTCTTGAAGATTATCATCGATCAGTGAACCCTTTTCAACATCATCCAGGGAAAGCTCTGCGAAGCCAATGACTGAGGAAAGTATATTGTTGAAATCATGAGCAATCCCCCCTGCGAGATTGCCGACAGCTTCCATTTTCTGAGATTGCCGCAGCTTGGCCTCATAGGCTATCCGCTCTGCTTCCATATTTTTTCTTTCGGTCAGATCATGCGTGATGCCCAACACCTCCCTTACCTTTCCTTTTTGATCCAAAAGTGGGACACAGGCAATTCTAAAATAACTCAATCGATTGTCTTTCAATGACAGTTCTACATCAACAGAGTGAACATGTCCCGTATTGAGCGCGGCCTGGAGTGTCGGCATATATTTGGAATAAATCTCCTGCGGCCAGATTTCAGTTTCAAGCCTGCCAATAAAATCGGATCTGGCGCGTCCCGTAAGTTGCGTGGTTGCTTGATTGATGTATTTAATCCTCAGATCTTCATCATAGATGACAATCACGTCCGGGATGTTTTCCAAAGCCCTTCGAAACCGTTCTTCGCTTTCACGGAGCGCTGTCTCCGCCTTTTTTCGCTCGGTAATATCGCGGCCAATTCCCAGCACTCCGATAAGTTTATTGTCACTATCGTATATCGGGTTTTTGATGGTTTCCAGAATTTCATGATGCCCATCATCTGAAAAAACAACTTCTTCTTCGTTTTTGTTAGGTTTTCCTTTCGCCATTGCGATACGATCGTGTTTTCTAAAAAAATCCGCCAATTCTTTATCGACGAAATCGAAATCCGTTTTTCCAACAATATCATCTTGGACCGCGCCAAAAAGGCGTTCAAACCTCGAATTGCATGCCAAGTATACCCCTTGTGGGTCTTTCAGCCAAACCAGATCTGGAATGGATTGGATCAGTGAGCTCAGCAACGCCTGGCTGTCTCTTAACGCCACCCCAACCGCTTTACGTTCCGTGACATCAATAAACGTAACGGCACATTCCTTAGGACCGGACTGATACGCGATAATGGAGTAGTAGCGGCCAAGAAGCTCGGATGCCCCTTCGAAACAACGGGGTTCTCCAGTCAGAGCAACATTTCCGTAGTTTCCTATCCAGTCTGCAGCGTCGTTCTCGATGCCGGGTAGCACTTGTGTTAAGCGTTTTCCGGTTGCAAAATGCACCTTAACCCCGGTTGTACTCTCAAACCCCTTATTGGCTGCAATTATTTTAAGATCGATGGGGTCGCCTTGATTGTTCTGGACCACCTCGAACAATACGAATCCGGCAGTCATATTTTCAAAAAGCGCCCGATACCTTCCTTCCGTTTCCATCACTTTATTTTTGGCCAAGTTCAGTTCGGTGATGTCTGTAAACACGGTCATTGTGGCAAATGGCTTTGTTTCTCCGTTTTTAAGCCGGGGTACCGAGCCGCTGATAACCCACCGATATTCTTTTTTTTCGGGAACGTAAATACCGCAATGAATGCCTTTTGACGGTTTCCCGGTTCGCAGGGCGATATACGATGGCATCTCTGCGGGGTCATAAGCAGACCCGTCTTCACGAATTTGTCGCCAGCGGGAATCATAGGGCGTCTTGCCAAGCAATTGGTCCATGGCAAGGCCCAGGATCTCGCAGGCTGCGCGGTTGGCCTCGATGATTCTTCCGCCTGAATCCTGAATTACCACGCCTTGCGTCATTGTTTCATATAGATGCCGATACTTGGCCTCGCTTTCCAACAACCTTTTTTCCGCAAGTTTCTGCTTGGTAATATCCACAACACCCGCGATTGCGCCATTATAATTTCCATTTTCATCTTTGATGGGTTGCGTTTCCATTAGCACGTTGACATGAGCCCCGTCTTTTTTAATAAATTCGAATTCATGTTGTTCCGCAATGCCATTTTGACGACGTGCCAGTTTTTGTTTTGCTTTATCTTCGCTTTTGTCGTCTACAAATGAAAACAGGTGTTTTCCGACCATCTCTTCGATGGTATATCCAAGAATGTCTGCCATGGGTTGATTGACAAAGGTGGTCACACTGTCTTTATCAATCACCCAGATGCCTTCCTGAAGGCTTTCAATTAAATTGCGGTATTTTTCCTCGCTCGCCTCTAGACTCATAGCCGCGTTAATACGCTGCAATCGATTGATCATCAATTTTCCCAGAAGAACCGTGCACAAGGGAAAAATCAGCAACACCGGAATGCTGATGGTCAACAACACTTCGAAGACAACCGATCGCGGCAGGGTTAGCATCCAAAACAACATTAAAATATGGGTGGCCATACCGAGAGCATAGAGATTCTGGGTTGAAACATCCTCGATCTTACTTTTTCGCCAGTACCGCCAAGCCAAGCCTACTCCGCTGGAAGTGACAATGACGGCCACTCCAGTATAAATCCCTGGACCGCCAATCAGAAGACGATAGGCGCAGGTTATAACAATAGCGACTATCGTTGGTACCGTTCCAAAGAAAAAGCCAACAACACACAGCAGCACAGATCGGGTGTCAAAAATTATACCAGCGTGGAATTTCCAAGGGTTCATCATGATGCCAACGCCGATGAGACCGAGCACGATTCCCAGCAGTATTGCCCCCAAAGCATCTTTTCTGCCTGGCTTGCCGATGTAGGAAACATCATATATTAACCCTAAAGCCAACAGCAACGCAGCATTGTTGACCAACCCGGTAATCAAGGAGGATGTCATTTGATTCCCTCTTAAATAGTATTCATTCTCACAGCTATGTTTTTAAACCGCGGCTACGGCAAATTTTCGAACAAAGATGGCCAGGCAGGTCGATAAACGCATGGAGGTCAGGTCCACGTCTGATTTAGAACCCAAATATCCTATCATAATATCAGTTGAACTTCAACCCGTTGATATTTCATGTCTTTATAACAGGTTGGATGTTGGACTAAAAAGTTCAATCTGCAAACCAGATATCAGCAAACGGGGTGGATACGTGAGCGCCCTTTTCCATTTTTATATTTAATTTTTCTTTCAATTCCAAATTTTTTCATTTTCAATAACATTCGGCAGGTACTTGCCATTAACCTTGCACACCATTGACATACAATCATAACTTTGACACAGTCGTTTTCACGAAAAAGCAATCGCCTATCTCTTCTTTTTTTTAAGAAAAGCAAGTTTTTATCCTTTAACGAATCTAAAATGAGAAAGGTCAATTTAATGGACACAAGCATGAAAAGACTTCAGACGATAAAAACATTGCTACCGGTCATCGTGGTTCTTTGCTTTTTCCTTACGAACCCGGCCCACGCAGAGCTGGTCCAAGGAACCTTCGCCCAGCCGCCCTGGACCGCTTTCCCCGGGGATTTCCGTTTCACGCCCGCTTTTCCGGACACTTGCTCCCGCTATGACATCTACGTGTTCAAGCGAGTCACTGGTGATTTCGACATTCTCAAAGTGACAGGCCAATTTCCCCATGCACGCTATTTTTCTTTTAACTTGTACGATTATTTCTACGCAACCGAATTTGCGGCTCTGGCGGATATCGAAATCCAGCCGGACACCGGGCACATCAATCCTTTTGATCCAGACCAGCGCCGAGAGGCCGAAGACCGCTCCTACACCCTTTACCTGGTCAAGGAAGGCGTGCC
>JABDRH010000200.1 GCA_013041835.1 Desulfatitalea sp.
AAGTTACTTTTGCACAGCCTAAAACCCTTGGATGCTTAAGAATCGTGCGTTTATTGAATCGCATATTGGTTTGGGGAAACATTTAAGAAAATCATGCAAAGATTAATGCTGTTGATACTATTGATATTATTTCCATTGATTGCTTCTGCCGGTAAGATCGATGATGCATTGGTGAGGGCAGGATTAACAGAGAAACAACCACCAGTGGGTGACATAACAAAAGAACGGTTCGTAAAGTATGACTTTTATAGAGTGGAATTAAAAGACAACAAACTATTCATAGGTCCTATTGATCGTTCGGAAGTTCACACGTTGGCGACTTCAGAGTTACAATTCGACGGTTTTAAACTGGTAGGAACAGATAAAGGCGAATGGGGTGGCGATTTAACCCTATATTCACCGAAGGGGAAAACCCAAGTATTACTGAAAGGCAATATCAACAAGATTCTGAGGTTCAGGAATTCCATATATGTGATTACAGGTTTAGCGCATATGGGGGAAAACCGTGGCAATGTGCTTAAGCTTTTAAATTTAGAAACCAATCCTAAAATCGAGCGCATTACCCTGCTGCCGGCTGCACCAGTGGCAGCCATTACGGACGAAAATAACATTTATATATTAACAATCGATGGCCTATTATCATTAGAATATCAAGATGATGACTTTAGATTGAGAATAATTGCAAATAATGCTCCATGGAGTTGGCAATTACCGAATAGCCTGGTAAAAATTGACAATGCATTCATAGTTGGTATGCATTCTGGCGTCATTGTTGTTCGCGATGAAGGTGGTGGCAAATTCAGCTTTCGGTTTTATGGTAAATGATCACCTAACGTGTATCTCCACGGGACCACAAAAGGCGGGCGACAGTGATTTTGGCAAAGTCATCAATAATTTTCTCTTAGCCATGTTCAGTTTCTTTTGCGGCTCGTGAGAATGGCGTTAGGGGTTGAGACAATGACGCTTTTCGATATGATCGGCAAGACTTACGATGATACGCGGCAAGCCGGTGATCGCATCGTGGCTCGTCTATCACAACTTCTAAACCTGCCTCTTGGCTCGGAAATCGCGGATATCGGGGCAGGTACGGGGAACTACAGCATTGCGTTGGCAGATGCGGGTTTCCGTGTCCGCGCCATCGAACCGCCCAACGGCATGCGACGCCAGGCACGGCAGCGCGAAGAGATGGAGTGGTTAACGGGTGTAGCGGAGCATATCCCGCTGACGGACGCAAGCGTCGATGGTGTCGTTTCTACGTTGGCCGTATGCCATTTTGCGAATATCCAGGAGGCCATCGCAGAGATGGTGCGCATCTCTTGCACCAAATCGATCGTTATCTTCACGTTCGACTGTGATCCCGGCAAATTGACTTGGCTGTATGAGTACTTCCCCTTCTTATGGGAAGCTTTCGAGCACATGCCGTCCACAACCCAACTCGTAAGAATGCTAAGGGACGCGGCAAGTTGCAAGACAGACGTTGAGGCATTTCCCCTTCCGCCGGACCTTAAGGACAACTTCGCTGCGGCATCTTGGCGGCATCCTCAGCGATATCTTGATGAGAAGTATCGGGCGAATATATCATCGTTCCGTAAGGCCGAACCGGATGCCCTCAACCAGAGCATCCGAAAGCTCGCGGAGGATTTGGCAAGCGGTGCCTGGTATGAGCGGTACGAAAGCGTCATGCACCTTCTGGCCTTCGACGCCGGATACAGATTCGTATTCACAAGCAGAGAAGAAATCCCAACCATGGCATTTAGCGGCTCGTGAAAAGCGTGCGCCCGCCGATGCCGAACGTTCGCTGTCGACAGGTTTTGCCATTGACGTCCAAACATCAATACTTAATAATGTCACACAGATTGGAAGTGACATTATGGTAACACCAGCAAAAAGGGCCACTGTGTATTTCGACCCATTTATTCACAAGGCACTGAAATTAAGATCAATAGAAACATCTCAGACAATTTCCGATCTTGTCAATGAAGCTGTCAAGGCAGCACTTTCAGAAGACGCAGAGGATATAGCTGCCTTCGAGGAAAGGGCGAATGAGCCGCTGATCCGCTTTTCCGAAATGCTGAAAAGGCTGAAAAAAGATGGCCGCATATGAGTTATATTCAGGGAATCGGTTTGGAAAGAGCTCAAGAAGGTGCCCAAAGCCGAGCCGTAAAAAAACCTTTCCCGGATTGAGCGGCTTGGAAACGATCCCCGGCCCATGGGCTGCCAAAACTCACAGGCCATGAACTACTGTTAATTAAAGGCGATGCGCCATTTTTTCAAGCTGGGTATGCGTTGCTCGTATTGACAGTCCTGTTGCATGATCCGATCTGGCGTCTTTACACTATCTCCCACGATTGCATCTGACTGGAAATCTGCATCACAGTGGAAATCCTATGCGGCAACCCACAAGGCATGTGTAAGCGCCACAGTTTTTAACAGAAATCGGTCTCCATCACTTACAAGTTATTGTGTTTGAGGAGGTAAACAGGTGAAATGCAAACCGAGGAAGGCAAGATTGTTGATGGGGGTGGGCGCGTTTGTTCTATTCGCGTCGGTAACGATCCCTCGAAATTTATGGGCCCAGGAGATGACCATCGTGGTCAACAAGGATGTTCCGGTCTCAGAGCTGTCTGCTGACCAAATCTACGATATTTTTACGTGCATCAAGACCACCTGGGACACGGGAGATCAAATCAACTTCGTTATCCTGGAGGAGGCCGGCGCCCTGGAAGGCTTTACCGAGCGGTACTTGGGACAGAGCGCTACCCAGTTCATTAGATATTGGAAAAAGATGATCTTTACAGGCAAATGCAACATCCCTCCCAGTTTCAAGACCCGGGAGGAGATCTTTGAATTTGTGCAATCCACCAAGGGCGCCATCGGCTTCGTATCCGGCCCTGCCGCTCCGTCCGTCAAGACGGTGAAGGTCAAATAACTGTAAAGGAGACAGCAGATGAAAAAAGACATTCTTGGCTGGACCGCCGTCTTGTTGCTGGCCACAGGTGGGAGCGCTCTTGCCATGGATATGGGTGGGGTTCAGATCCACGGGTTTATTTCCCAGGGATTTTTAGTCGGCAATGAATACAACTATCTGTCTCATAAAAGCACGGACGGGAGTTTCGAGTTCAACGAAATGGGCATCAATTTCAGCAAGAAACTGAGCGAAAAACTGCGCGTCGGCGTACAGTTTTTCGCACGCGATCTTGGCGATGTCGCGAATAACAAAGTAGCCCTCGACTGGGCTTGCGGCGATTACCGCTGGCGGGACTGGCTGGGCATCCGGGCCGGCAAAATAAAAATACCCCTTGGATTATACAACGAAACCCGGGATTACGACTTTTTGCGGACTAGTATCGTGATGCCCCAATCCATTTATGATGACTTATTACGGGATACCATTATCGCCATAAGCGGTGCCGGACTATACGGCAATGTGTCCATAGGCAGTTTAGGAACAGTGAGATATTTCGGACTCACCGGGGCCTTGGACCCGGATATTGAGAGCGGCATAGGTAAATGGGCATCCGCCAGGGGCACTATTGATCAGGCGGACTTTAACCTCAGCTACGATATGGTCTACACGGGCTCGATCAAGTGGCATACCCCACTACTCGGTTTGATGATCGATGTTTTTTTCTTCAAATCGGGTAGTAATGCGTCTTTACCGGCGACTCTGCCGGTGGTTGGTCCCGTTTTAATGAATCAAAACATCGACGGCTTCTTACGGGCCGTTGCTATTGAATACACCAGGAAAAATCTACTCGTCGCAATGGAATATTTAATGAATGACACGGAAGGAACAACGACCATTAGTACTGCCCAGGGTATTCCATTGACCCGAACAGACATAAATGGTACGACTGAGCAGTACTATCTAAGTGCATCCTACCAACTTACGAACTGGTTTGAACTCGGAGCCTACTATTCCGTATACTTTCCTGACAGCGATGACAAGGACGGCGACAGTTATGTCGATCGAGGAGAGCCGGACCACCATGCCTGGCAGAAGGATATTGCCCTGTCCTTCCGGTTTGACCTCACCGAAGGTTTGATCCTAAAGATAGAAGGACACAAGGTGGACGGAACTGCTCAAGTATTTGCTTCGGATAACCCGGACCGGTCTGAACAAGATTGGTATTATGGTGCCGCAAAACTGACCTTCAGTTTCTAACTTCAGAGCTCCCGAGCTGACGCAATTTTCGATGCAACAACATGAGCAGCAGATGTGATGAGGATGAAGTGGAGAAAAAAGTCCCAAAAGGCGAATTTTGTACTCAACCACGAAGAGCACGAAGATTTTATAATTAAAGTTTTAATCATAACATTAACCAATCAAAGTGTCTACATTATACTTTAATGTTTCCCCATCTTTATACTGCTACCCCTCAAATGCCTATCGAATAAAGATTTGGCAACCTTGAGGGCATTCAAGAACCTTTCGCAGATCATTTTTTAATCGATCAACTCCGTTTATTTGTGATAGCTGTTGAATAATATGCGATACTTCCTTTTTTTTGACAGATTGTGTTATCCGCCACTGATTTGATGGATTCTGGCATGCCGGAGGATGAGAATTTAACAAGATATATGCACAATATACCCAGTAGACATTTTTTGCCGCTTTCATCCCAGTCGTAACCATGATAAAACCTTAACGTTTCCGGGATTTGAGTTTTACGGGTTCAAAGATTGACAAGGTATCGTACGTGTTAAACGCAGAACCGCCCCCAAGAAACAAAAGGCGGCCATGAAACGCATGAAGCAGTGGCTCAAAAAGGCACGGCATCTGAACAAGAAACAGGTCTTTGACGCACTGAGGCGGAAACGGATAGGCCATTACAACTATTACGTGCATGGCATGGCAACGGCCCATCGGTATGGAGGTTTTGCGCAACGGTGACCGGATATGCAAAGAAGTGGCTCAGCCTCGGTATACTCTACCGAACCCTAAGCTGAGCAGGGGGCGGAAGCGAGTACAACCGAGGAATCCCGCCAAAGGCGGGAGAAAACAGCACGTCCGGGTCTGTGTGGGGGCGGGTAGCCTAATAAGTGTTCAAAATAATGAGATTTTCTGGAAAAATAGATAAGGAAGGTAAATTCTGGTTGGCTGAAATCCCAATATTGAATTTGATGACCCAAGGCCACACAGAAAGTCAAGCGTATGAAATGGTGGTTGATATGTTGGAATCGTTAGCTAATAAAAAGGATTACGCTTATGGCAATACTATCGAAAGCAAAAGTTGCAAAAATGATGTTAGAGCGTCTGTTGGAACTTCCGGATGGTTCAAAAAGATTAAAGGATAACGCGACGTTACGCTTAGGTATGGTTGGTCAATTGTCCACCTCTCGTGAAATCAATGCAGCATGGGATGAAGCTAAAAAGAAGGCGGCAAAACTTCACCCCGAAAAATTTGTACTTGATTGTCGAGGTGTCTTGCATTGGAATGATGGAAGCTTAAAGCAGTTGGATAAGACAATTTCAAGTGCCAATTTCAAAAAGCTGAATGAGCTGTCAAATATTGAAGAATGCACTGTAAATTCGATGGTATCCAAGCTGATAGCATTTTATAAAAAGAATAGAAGGCCGTAGCATTATCTCAGACGCAGGCCAACCATGCGAATTGCCGGCTGGAAAGGGCTAACTACCCACACGTATCGAGTGTTGCGCCTGTGGCGGAATTTCGGAAGATACGGGGCGAACAAGACAGGTGAAGCGTACACGTCAAAGTGCTGGTGCAACCTCGAAAAACCTGTCGCATTCGGCGTGTGTTTAAAGGATTACGCAAGCGAGTATCATTGAGGAGTCCGGTGCGGGAAAACTGTTCGCCGGGATCTGTGCGGGGGGGCCGGGTTACCGGTATCCCTACCGCGACTGAAGCTAAAACAAAATGAAAGGTAAGTATGCTTGTTTCAAATAAAAAAAATTCTAATAAAGGTAATTATGCTGGACTCTCAACGAACCTACTAATTGGTGAATTAAATAGCGGTTCCAAAGAAATATCTATTCAGACTACTGATGTCCAACCTAAAGAAATGCAACCTATTCATTCCCATGAAGAGGAACAGTGCTATTACATTATTTCTGGATCAGGAATGATGTTGATTGATGAGCAAAGAAAGGAAGTGAAAGAAGGAGACGCAATCTTTATTCCTTCTAACTCAAAACATGGAATTATAAATATCGCAGAGCAGGTATTAACCTATCTGACAGCCAATAAGGCTTTTGGAAAAAAAAGAGAAGCTGAAATCTGGCCGGACAAACCTGCTTTATAGCATGTCATTGCACGCACGCACGCAGGCTGCTAAGGGCTCGCGCAAAAATAACTTCACATTTTTATGCGCCGATCCATCTCACCCGGCTGCGTTACAAAAATACAGAATATCTCGATATTCTTTAATTTTTGTGCCTTGCCGGGTGAGCGCCTCGACACC
>JABDRH010000097.1 GCA_013041835.1 Desulfatitalea sp.
CCACCCCCACCCCCCTGGTGCTGCCCTTTGTGTTCAATCCACCCACCATTACCCGGTCGCGGAGCGTCACGGTAAAAACCAGCGGCACTGCCGGCGCGCGCGGAGGATATGGCTTTCGCACGCCGGCGGAGACGCCGCGCGCCTCCCAGGGTGTCACGGTGAACGCGGAAAGCTTTTCGTTTAAAATACTGCTCGACGCCACCGACCGCATGAACCAACGCGATCCATCGGCCACGCAAGTGGGCGTGCAGCCCGAGATCGATGTGATTCGCACCATGCTCGAACCCAAGGCCGTATCCGGCGAAGGACGGCGCGATCTTATCGTCGCCGCGGACGAGGCGCCCGAGGCCCACGAAACGCATGAAACGGCATCCGTGCTGATCTTTAAATGGGGCAAGCAAGTCCTGCCGGTCTTCATGACCCAGGCCCAGATCGAAGCCAGGGAGTATCTGCCCAGCCTGTTTCCCTACCGTGCCGAGGCCACCTTGACCTTGCAGGTCATCGAGACCGACAACCCCTTTTATAATATCGAGCGCCGCCGCCGGCAATCGGCGGCCGAAAAGTTCGCCGGCCTTGCCGGCCTGCCCGCCGACCTTTTAAAGTTTTAGGAGCATCAACATGTTCACCAAAAATTCCCGTTACGCCGATACCCCCCCCTTGGCATCCAATCACTTCAAGGGCACGCGGCCCCGGGCCATTGCGCCCACACCCGGCGTGATCGAGCACCTTGTGACCCCGGATGACCGGCTGGACCGGCTGGCTGCGTACTACTACCGGGATCCGGCCAAGTGGTGGCTGATTCTGGACGCCAATCCGGAGATCTGCTTTGGCGGTGATCTGGACATGAAAGCGTACGCCGGGGAACTGATCGTCATTCCACCGGACGCCGCATGGGGGAGTCGCTGATGGAACCAAACCCAAGACGACCCCGCACCCCGGCCGCATGTCGCATCTTGATCAACAAAACCGCGCTGAACGGCCTCGGCGCCCTGGTTAAAGAGGTGACCGTCCAACTCAAGCGCAACGTCTCGGGCACCGCCACCATCGTGCTCGATTCGTTTCGCGACGAGCGGGGACGATGGGCCGTGCAGGACGACGATCAGATCCGGCCCTGGAGCGAAGTCCGGATCAACGCCGTTTTCGACGGTCGGCCCGAAAGCGTTCTGCACGGATACATCCGGGATGTAAAGCTCGAATACCCCGAGGAGATGAGCGCCGCCAAGGTGACCGTGACGGTCCAGGACGATCTCATCAAGCTCGACCGGGAACAGCATCACGACGTGCTCACCAAAGAGGGCGCGGAAAAACCGGACGGCGCCATCGTTCGCGAGATCTGCGATGCCATGCATTTGGCACACGAAGCCGAAGACGGCATGACCGCCGGCGCCCTTACGATCAACGCCACCTTTGCCAAGTTTTTGCTGGAACGGGCCGAGGCCAACGGCTACGAGCTGTTTGTCCGCGACCAGACCTTGCACTTTCACCCGCCGGCCATAGACGCAGACCCCCAGCCGCAAATACGGGTCTACGCGGGGCCGGCCACCAACTGCATCCGCTTTTCAGCCCACAATGACGGACACCGGCCCGATGAAGTGCGGGTCAACCGGGAACCCGAACAAAAAGGCGACGGCAAGGGGGCCTCCGATTTGGAGAGGGTCCTGGCGCTTCTGAAGCTTGGCCCCAACCAGCCCGCCCTGGGCAAGCATCCGCTCACCAGCCAGGGCCGGGGACTGCCCCCCTTTGTCTGGTCCATGGACTGTCCCATGGGGGCTACCGAATCCGAGGTGGAAATCCGTGCCCAGGCCAAGGCCAATGAAAACCAGTTCAAGATAACGGCCGAGGGGGTGCTCGACGGAAGCCAATACGGCCATGTGCTGGTGCCGCACCTGCCCGTGACCGTGGATGGCGTGGGCACGACCTATGCGGGGCGCTACTATGTGGACGAGGTTACCCACAAGTTTTCAAAAGGCGTCTATGAACAGCACTTCAAACTGCTGCGCAACGCCGTCAATTAAAAGGATGGTCAGGCCATGGAAGAAGAACTGGTCAAGATGATCAAAGCGCTGGCGGAGAGGCGATTCGGCAAGTATCGCGGCACGGTTAAACGCAATGACGATCCGGCCAAGCTGGGGCGGCTGGGTGTGGTCGTGCCGTCACTCTTCGGCCCGGAGGAGACCACCTGGGCACTGCCCTCGCTTCCCTTTGGCGGGCTCAAGCGGCAAGGCATGTTCTTTGTCCCCGAGGTGGGCGCCCGGGTCTGGGTCGAATTTGAAGAGGGGGATGTGAGTCGTCCCATCTGGACCGGCGTGTTCTGGAGCGATGAAGCGGACCTGCCGGAAGAAGCGGCCAAGTCATCGCCCACCACCCGCATTCTGCAAACCCCGTCCGGTCATAAGCTGCAATTCGACGACCAGGAGGGAGAGCGGCGCATTCGGCTCACCCACGCCGGCAATTCCGAGCTGGTCATCACCGACGACGGATCGGTGAATCTGACCAACAACGCGGGCATGACCCTGAACCTGGATCAGGAGCAGGGAGAAGTGCTCCTGGAAGACGCCAAGGGCAACATGGTGCGCATGAACGACAGGGGCTGGTCGGCCGAAGATCTGTCGGGCAATCGCATCGAGATGACGGACGGAAGCGTATCGGTAAGCGGCGCCAGCTCCATCACCGTGGACGCGCCCAGCGTTTCCCTGGGCGGATTTTCGGGTGAACCGCTCCTCAAGGGACTCAGCTTTTTAACCAAGTACATGGCCCACACCCACACCGTGGCGCCCATTGTGGGTGGCCCCACCTCGCCCCCCATGCCCCAGGGCGAGATGGACGCGCTTTCCAGAAAGGTGGTCACCAGTTGATGGTCATCGGCATTCAGAAAACATCGTATTGAATGCCCCACAGAAAGAGATAGCGATGCAGCGACTCATCGATCCAAAATATATGGCGTTCCCCTTTCGCGTGGGCGAACAAGGGCCGGCCGCATCCGGACGCCAGGCCCACATCCGGCAGATCGTCGAGCAGGTGCTCTTCACCAACCCCAACGAACGGGTCTTCCGGCCGGAATTCGGCGCCGGGGTGCGCCGCATGGTGTTCGAGCCCAACAGCGCCGCCCTCTGGGACCTGGCCCAACAGCGGCTCATCGCCAATCTCGCCGAAGTGCTGCAAGGGGAAGTGGACCCCAACTCCCTTGAAGTCGCCGTGGGAGACGAAGAGAAGGAGGGCGGCGGCGCCGACAGCGGTATCCTTTATATCCGCGTACGCTATCGCCTCGCCACCATCAATCGGGAGGAGACCCTTTTGATTCCCCTCCAAGGAGGCCACCTTGGCTGAGCTGCCCCCCCCCGAATTGAAGTGGAACGGCCGATCGCCCGATCCGGGAGTCAGAGAAGTAAAGCTGCCGCTTCCCCTGCCGGACATGGGCGACGACTTTGACTGGCGGCAGCGGGACTATGACGGCTTTCGCCAAGCCATGCACCAGGAGCTGCAACAGCGTTTTCCCGAACGCAAACACTGGAGCCCGGGCGATGTGGAAGCCGTGCTGGTGGAGCTTCTGGCCGCCCATCTGGATCAACTCTCGGACATGGCCGACCGGGTCAGCGCCGAAGCCTTCCTGGAAACCGCCAGGCGTTTCGAGTCGGTGGCAAAGTGGCTCGATTTCATCGGCTACGACCCCATCGAGGTCAGAGAGGAGATCAAGACCCTCGACGACTTAAAGACGCTCTACCAAACCAAACCCCACGAGATGGCGCGGGACAAGCGCCGGGGTCCGGCCGCCATCCGGCGGCAGCGCCGCATGGCCGGCC
>JABDRH010000205.1 GCA_013041835.1 Desulfatitalea sp.
GGCACGCACCGCATCATCCACAATCTCTTCGGGTAAGTAAGCAGTGCCCATGACTTGTCCTTGCCGGTCTCTTGGCATCTGGGCAATGTCTGCATTCTGGCAAAAGCGGCAGCGGAAATTGCAGCCCACGGTGGCAATGGAATAGGACCGACTACCCGGCAGCAGATGAAACAACGGTTTTTTTTCGATCGGGTCCACATGGCGTGCTATAAGGCGACCATACACCAGGGTTTCAAGTACGCCCTGGTTGTTTTGGCGTACTTGGCAGATGCCCCTGCGACCCGACTTGATGAGGCAACGATGGTGGCATAAATGGCACTTCACATTGCCGTCATCAAGGGTATCATAAAGATATGCTTCCAACATGCACCTCCGTCGAAGTAGTATGGAATTTAACCACTGCGATAAATTCACCTGAAATTTGCTTCTCTCCCCCTTTAAATCGGTCAGGATGCGCTCTTTAAGTAGTAGAGGAGATGCTGTATCGCTTGTTTCTTGTTTCTTGACAAACTATCGTAGTTTTGACATATAGCGCGAGCGCAAACAACAAATTTCGTAGCTTCTCAACAAGTTATGGTAGAAAAAACTAAGAAACGGTGGGTTACACCTGTAAGTACCTGATTTAATTATAAACGATTTTTCGCATTCTAAATACTACCATAACTCATTGAGAAGTTACAATTTCCATCTCACAATTCATTCTCCCCTGAAGGAGAAACATATTGTTGATTAAAGGTAGAAATTTCCGGGGTTGGATGAGCATTGCGGGCGCGACGGCGTCCATCTTCGCTTTAGGGGCGGCAATGTATTCGTTCGGGGTATTCCTTCCGTGGCTATGTAAGGAATTTGACTGGACCCGCGGCCAGGTTTCCATCGGGATGAGCGTCCTGGTCATGCTGGCGTCGCTCTTGGCCCCTGCCGCCGGTTTTTTTGTCGAAAAGTTCGGTCCGAGGCGGGCCATCACCGGCGGCAATATCGTAATTGTATTGGCGTTCGTGTCCCTCGCATATCAGCAAGCGCTCTGGCAGTTCTATTTTGCCTACTCGGCCATCGGTATCGGTACTGCTTTCGCCGCCCTCGTTGCCGGGAGCACCCTGGCCACAAACTGGTTTACCCGAAAGGCGCCGCTTGCCATCAGTATTCTCACCGCGGCGTCGGGCATCGGTGGTCTTGTTCTCGTTCCGATCATCGGCTTGTTGATCGGCAGGATTGGCTGGAGGGATACATACCTTTTCTTATCAGCCGTTATTTTTGCTTTTGGGGTCCTCGTGCCACTGGTGATCGTCAAGAACAGGCCCGAGGATGTTGGAACATCACGTGAACGCATGGATTCAGCCACCGAAAATACGTTTTCCCAGAACGACCGTGTCGCCCAAGCGCACCCTCCTGACGATGTCACGTTGCATGCGGCGCTACGTACCCGTGAGTTCTGGCTCCTGACGGCGCTTCGTTCCATCGCGATATTCGTGTTTGTGTTTTTTACGGCGCATCAAGCGGTATACCTGACAGACCAGGGCCTGAGTATGAAAATCGCCGCGTTCACACTGGGTGTACTCCCCGGGGCAAGCGTCATCGGCACACTCGCGGTCGGCTTCCTTGCGCTGAAAACCAGCTTGAAATGGCTGGGTATAGTTTCTACCGCGGCCATGTTTGCGAGCACCATCATTGCCCCCTTGATACGATCGGCGCCCATGGCCTTTGTTTTTTCCGTTTTGTTCGGCTGTGGATACGGCGCGGTGCTTGTATGTAACGTGAGTCTTATTCCCCTTTATTTCGGGAAGAGGCACTTTTCGAAGATTTTAGGTGTCTCGATCTTTCTATCCATTTTCGGCATGCTGGGCGCCCCTGTGGGCGGATTCCTTTTCGATGCCCAAGGCACTTATTTTACGGCCCTGATCATCATGTCAGCAATAACCGCCTTGGGCTTGATCTGCATTATTTCCATCCGGTCGCATAAGGCGCTTCCCTTGAAGCTCGCGCAAAAATAAATTTACATTTTTAGGTGTTGCGGCGCTCACCCGGCAAGGCACAAAAATACAGGATATCGAGATATTCTGTATTTTTGTGCCTTGCCGGGTGAGATGGATCGGCGCATAAAAATGTGAAGGTGTTTTTGCGCGAGCCCTTAGATTCTATCAGTGAAATGATGCCGCTTGGCATTTACTGCCGATCCCACCGGCACCGATCCGCGCAAAATGGCTGTGTTTTTTTTGGGAATGTAACGGATGGCCAGGGGGCGGGTGCGAAAACGCGGCACCAGGGTTGCCACCATGCCGGCAAAGGCGCCAAAGGGACAACGTCGCAGAATCTCAAATGACTCAATGCTATTGAACATCCTGGCTTGGGTGTGGGGCAACTGGCACACCGTGCGCCAAGCCATCGGCACCGGTCCGGCCTTGGCTCTCACCAGCCGTTTAAGCTCCCACATACTGAAAAGGCGGGCCTGGCTGAACACCTGGGCCCCCCAGAACGATTTACGCCAACGCTGGAGGCCCTTAAGGGCAAAGCGGTTCAGAAAACCGAAGAAAACCTTATCCTTGGCCACCCTGCATGCTTCTTCGACGGCTTTGTCGACATCATCCACGAACTCGAGACATAGAAAGAACAGGGCATGGTTGAAAGAGTTGTCGTCGAAAGGCAATTCTTCGGCAAAGCCCCGGTAGAGATCAACGCGATTGGCCAGGGCGTCCGATGCCAGCTCGAGCATATAGGGCGATGAGTCGATGCCGGTCACGTTCATGCCCAGGTTCAGCAAAGGTAGTGCGCTGTTGCCCGCGCCGCACCCGATATCCAGGATCGATTCGCCGACCGCCGGTTGGAGCAAGTTGAGCATCAGGTCGCACTCCAGCCGCGCCGCCCACTGATTGGCGGGCTGAGCCGCCCAGCGGGTGTAGTCGCGTGCATCTTGGAAATCGAACACATACCCCATCCGGTATACCTCGCAGCGGCCGTTCGGAAGACTGAAGAGGCGAAAAACACGTAACTATTGACCAATTGGGCTCTATTTGTCAATCGGAATAAGGTTTTCAGGGGGCGGCGCACGAGCGTGACCTAAAATTGTGGGCACCCGACCACCAAGTCATGGATCGGTAATCGGCACTGCCGGAACTTCGGCATCGTTGCCGCTTTCCAAAAAAACAAGTTCCTATCTCATCGCATACCAATATAGCTCAAGTTCAAAACAGGTCGGCCGATCATATAGGTGACCGATGCGTCAGGATTTGGAGGGCCGTAGACAACTGCGACAATCGCTTCTGACACCATTTTGGAAGGTGATCCAACTGAATTGGGAACCAGGAAAATGAAATTTGCAAACATGAAAATCGCACCAAAGCTTTTTGGCAGTTTTATGGTGGTAACGCTGATCTTTTTAGGCGTAACCGCTTATCAGATCACAGGTATGTATAAAATGCGAGAACTTCAACGTGAAGGCGCGCAAAGGGCATACAAAGCGCTTGAGATCAACCAAATAATGTCCCGTTTTAATGACGCTTATTCGGTAATAGCCGACTCGATTTTAAAGCGTGATCTTGATGAAACCAATGAGAATTTCAACCAGGTCAGAGCGTTAGCGCAAGAGGACATTCTGCGTGTGGTGGAACTGGCGGATACATTCGAACAAAAGGCGTGGGCTAACGAATTTAAAGATTATTACCAGAAATACCTGAATGTAATTGAAAATCAAGTGCAAGCGATCTACGCCGATGAAGATAAAAGCCGCAAGATCGGCGAAACACTTGACGGCATTCGCGATGAAGCTGAAGCCCCCCTTATCAGCTTGCTTGAATCATTGGCCGAAGAGACATTTACGTTCGATGAACGGTACGACGCCACCGGTCGCCGGGTTCAGCTTATCTCCATCATTATTACAGTATTCGGGATTACCTTCGCAATGCTGCTGGCATGGCGAATCACCCGCGCAATTACCAAGCCGATGATAGCGGGTGTTGGTGTGGCAAATACACTTGCCCGAGGTGATTTGACCATAGATATCGATATCCCTGGTAACGATGAGGTCAGTCAGCTCATGTCCGCCATGAAAAACATGGTCCAGTCTCTCAGAGATGTGGTGACCGATGTGAAAAACGTGGCGAAAAATGTCGCCTCTGGCAGCCAGCAGATGAATTCTACTTCTTTTGAGATGTCCCGGGGTGCCACTGAACAGGCTTCGGCTGCTGAGGAGGCTTCTTCATCCATGGAGGAGATGGCTTCTAACATCAGGCAGAACGCTGACAATGCCATGCAGACCGAAAAAATTGCGGCTAAATCTTCAGAGGACGCCCAAGAAGGTGGAAAGGCGGTTGATGAGACTGTGTCGGCGATGAAGAACATCGCAGTGAAAATTACAATCATTGAAGAGATCGCGCGATCAACAGACCTGTTGGCGTTAAATGCCGCCATTGAGGCGGCCCGTGCAGGAGAAAACGGCAAGGGCTTCGCGGTTGTGGCTTCAGAAGTCCGCAAGCTGGCGGAGCGCAGCCAAACAGCAGCCGGAGAAATAAGCAAGCTGTTAAGCTCCAGTGTGCAAGTGGCTGAAAGGGCTGGAAGGATGCTGTCCCAGATCGTTCCCGATATCCAGAAGACGGCGCAACTGGTTCAGGAGATCAGCGCAGCCAGCAACGAGCAAAATTCCGGAGCTGAACAGATCAACAGTGCGATTCAGCAGTTGGACCAGGTAACCCAGCAGAACGCGTCGGCGTCTGAACAGTTGTCCTCAACGGCGGAGGATCTGGCAAGCCAGGCAGAACAACTTCAAAAAACCATAGCCTTCTTTAATTTAGATATGAGCGCCAACGATGTTCCCAATGATATGGAGAATCCACAAAAAAGGGTTCAAATAGACCCTTCATCAATGCCTGAAGCAACGGTCACCAACGATAATAATAACCATTTTGCCATATCGGAATAAGCTTTACAGGTCGGCATGATTGTGATCTGAAAGCCCCTGCATGCACCGGATCCGAATCCGGCAGCCCAGGGGTTTATCCTTTTTCAAAGGCATGGCATCGATTTGTCGACGCAATCCGAAAGCAGCGATAGCGCATCCGTCACCTTGTCCGGCCAAGTGGCAAGCGTGAACTTCAGCGATGACCAAAGCGGTTTCACCATCGCCCGCATCGACGTAAACGACCTTGAGCAGCCGGTCACCGTCGTCGGTGAATTAATGGCGCCGGTGGTGGGAACCCTGCTGAACGTACACGGCCATTGGGTTCAACACCCACGCTACGGACGCCAATTCCGAGTAGAACGCTTTGAATCCCGCGTACCAACGACACGTGAAGGCATTGAAAAGTACCTCGGCTCGGGCAGCATTGAAGGACTGGGGCCGATCGTGGCGTCTCGCATCGTGGAACATTTTGGCGATCAGACGCTGGATATCCTCAATACCCAATTCCATCGGCTTCGCGAAGTCAATGGTATCGGCAAAAAACGCTGGAAACAGATCCGGCGTTCATGGAATGCCCAAAAGCAAGTTCGTGATGCAATGCTCTTTCTGCAAAGCCATGGGCTCGGTGCCGCCCAAGCAACCAAGATCATAGGGCAATATGGCCAAAGCGCCATGACATTGGTGCAGCACAACCCCTATCGGCTGGCCGGGGAGATCGAAGGCATCGGTTTTCTGACTGCGGATCGGATCGCGTCACGGCTGGGATTTGATAGCCATTCGCCCTTGCGGATTCAATCCGGGATTCTCCACGTGCTCGACCAGATGACCGGCAACGGTCATGTGTACGTTCCCCATGATTTGCTCGTCGAAAAAGCCGGTGAAGCGCTGGGCACCAAACCGGAACCGCTCATCGCGGGGCTGGAACATCTTCATACCGAACGGCAGATCGTCATTGAACCGATGATGGGTGAAGCAACCGGCACGCAGGATCGCCGCCAACAAGCCGTCTACCCTTCCCTGTTCCACTATTGCGAGGTATTCATTGCCCGCCGGCTGCGTTTTCTTGCCGGTGTGGCTTCCTTGTGGCATGAAGCGGATGCCCAGCAGGCCATGGCATGGGTTCAACGGCGAATGGACCTGGAACTGGCGCCCAAACAGCGCCAGGCGGTGGCCATGGCGCTAAACCATAAACTGTTGGTGATCACAGGAGGCCCCGGTACGGGAAAAACCACCATTGTGCGGGCCATTACCCTGCTGTACCAGCAACGTCAGGCCGCCATGCGTCTTGCGGCGCCCACGGGCCGTGCGGCGAAACGATTAAGCGAAGCGACCGGCCGGCCGGCCAAAACCATCCACCGCCTGCTGGAATTCAGCCCAACCGAAGGTGGATTTCAACGCAATGATACCAGGCCCTTGAATGCGCAACTGGTGATCGTGGACGAAGCCTCCATGATCGATGTGGTGTTGATGCATCACCTGCTCAAAGCCCTGCCCTCAGATGCGGCCTTGATCCTGGTGGGGGATGCCAATCAACTGCCATCGGTCGGTCCCGGCAATGTGCTCAGAGACATCATTTCTTCCCAAACCGTTCCAGTAGTCATTCTGGATCAAATTTTCCGTCAGGCCCGCGCCAGCCGAATCGTTGTCAATGCCCATCGCATCAATGCGGGCCATATGCCCCAGGTGGCAGAAGATCAGACGATTGCCGACAACGATTTCTTCTTCATCGAGCAAGCGGATGCGGAAAAAAGCTTGAACATCATTCTCGCTTTGACATCCGAGCGCATCCCCCGTCGTTTCGGGCTGGATTCGGTGGACGGCATTCAGGTGCTCACGCCAATGCACCGCGGCATCCTGGGCGCCGTGAACCTGAACCGAGCGCTGCAGGATCGGTTAAACCCCCAGCAAGTCTACGTCATGCGCGGCGAACACCGCTTTGCGCTCGAAGACAAGGTGATGCAAATCCGCAACAATTACGAGAAAGAGGTCTTCAACGGCGACATCGGTCGCATCACCGAAATTGATGCCAAGGCACGCAAGCTTTGGATCCGTTTCGATGAACGCCGAATCGCGTATGATTATAGCGAACTGGATGAATTAACCCTGGCTTACGCCGTTTCGGTGCATAAGGCTCAGGGTTCGGAATTTCCGGCCGTGGTCATTCCTGTAACGACGCAACACTACGTGCTGCTGCAACGCAACCTGTTCTATACCGCCGTCACCAGGGCCAGACGCCTGGTGGTGTTGGTGGGCACCCGGCGTGCCATGGCCATCGCCGTCAACAACAACATGGCCGGGCAACGCTACACCCTGCTGGATCGACGGTTGGCCCAGATGTAAATGAGACCGATCTTGGCTGGACAAGGCTTGAACCGCCCTGCTATAAACCTTTCAACGCAATTTCATATGCTTAAAAAAAGGCCGCAACATGATTCTATCTCCTCTGGAAGCTATTTCACCGGTGGACGGCCGCTATAGCCGCACCACCCGACCCCTGGCCGACTTTTTCTCCGAAAGTGCCCTGATCAGATACAGGGTGCGGGTAG
>JABDRH010000211.1 GCA_013041835.1 Desulfatitalea sp.
ATATAAAACCGCTTGCCGTCTTTTTCCTTTCGAACGATCAGTCCCTTTTTGGACATCTCGTAAAGAACCGGCGCAAGCGTCTCTTCCGCCTGACCGACGCGCTGTGCGATTTTCCCGGGCGGCTCCGGTCTCAAGGTGAGATAAACGGCGATCGATGCCTCTTGCCGTGTGAAGAGACGTTCGAGTATCCGCAGTTCGACCCCCGATGGCGTGGGGGGATAGCCGCCGGGAAGTTTGTCGAGATGCGTTGCGAGGCTCTTGTAGATGGTCGTCATGATGCGTCCTTTGGCTGTGGTGATGAAGTTGCTCAAACCAACGCCGACCCGGTGTTTCGCGGAAAACAGCTTTAGGCGGGCACCCTTGACTCATAGCAAGTTCGCCGCTTGATGTAAAACAGCCGCCATGCGCTTTCAGCGGCAAACGCATTTGCATGAGATTTTCGTGACACGATTATCAGCTAAGGGATGAGCAAGAAACAAATATGCCGATGCTGCAAAAGCCTGAGGGTAAAAGGGCTATTGGGTGCGATGCCGGAACAGCCAAGCCGCCGTGGTCAGGGTGACGCAGGCCATGAGCAACAAGGGCCAGATCTGGGGCCAGACGGTGGGCAGATCGGCCCCCTGCAGAAAAATTCGGCGCAGGGCCACCACGATGTGGCGCAAGGGGTTGAGCAATGTTCCAGCCTGCAACCAGCCGGGCATATTCGCAACCGGGGTGGTGAACCCGGATAACACCACCGAAGGCATGATGTAGACGAACGATCCCAGCAAGGCCTGCTGCATGGTCCTGGACAGGCTCGACACCAGCAGCCCCACGCCCACGATGGTGATGATAAAGCAGGCCAGGGAGGCAACTAAAGCGGCAATGGTGCCCCGGAAGGGCACCCCGAACCACAAGACCGCACCTGCGGCGAACAACAAGGCATCGAGCATGCCGAAAAGCACGCCCGGCAGGGATTTGCCGATCAGAATTTCGGCGGGGGTAAAGGGCGCCACCAACAGTTGGTCAAAGGTGCCGGACTCGCGCTCACGCGCCACCGAAAGGCTGGTGATAATCATCACCACCACCATGCTGATCAGGCCGCCCAGGCCCGAAACGATAAACCATTGGCTTTCCAGGTTGGCGTTGAACCAGGCGCGCTCCACCGAGACCAGGCCGGGTGCGGACCGGCCGGATGCCATGCGCCCGGCCAGGGCCTGGTTGAAGCCGCCCACAATATCGCCGATGTAGCCCAGGGCGATCAGCGCCACGTTGGAGTTGCGGCCGTCGACAATCACCTGAACCAAGGCCGGCTCGCCATTCATAAGATTCCGGCTGAAATGGGGGCCGACATGGATGACCAGGCGGGCCTTTTGGTGGTCGATGATGCGATCGATCTGCGTCGTGGAGGTCAATTGCGCCACCCGCTCAAAACTCTCCGCGCTCGACAGGGAAGCCAGCAACTCGCGTGACAAGGCGCTGCGGTCTTGATCGAGTACCGCGTAGCGCACATGCTTGACGTCATAAACGGCCGCATAGCCGAAAACGAAGAACTGGATCAACGGCGGCCCGATGATCACAAACCGGCTCTTGGGGTCTTTGAGAATCAGGGTGAACTCCTTGACGATCAAAGCGGCCAGGCGGTGCAGGCTGTTCATCTTTGCCAATCCCCTTTTCGGTGGTGGTGTCGCGGCGTGTGTCAATGGATGGCTGCCCAGCGGCCTGTCGAGGCTGAGGGCGACTGCCATTATTCCAACCGTTTGCTGATTTTCCGATAGGCCATCACCATAAAAAAGGTCGCCATCCCGGCCAAAATGATGGTGTTGGGCAGCAGCACGGGCCACAGGTCGCCGGCCATGAACAGCGTGTGGCTGATGGCCACGAAATAGCGCGCCGGCACGATGTGGCTTGCCATCTGGATGGGCAGCGGCGTACTCTCCAGGTCGAACAACAGGCCCGACAGGAAAAATGCGGGTAAAAATCCGGCCATGATGGAGATCTGAGCCGCCACGAACTGCACCCGGATGGCCGCTGAAATCAACAGGCCGAAACCCTGCGAGGCCAGCATGAAGACGGCGCTGAGGCCGAACAGGGCGACAATGGAGCCACGCAGGGGAACGCCGAAAAGGGTGACAGCCACCACCAATGAAAGCCCCATGCCCGCCATGCCCAGGATGAAGTAAGGCAACACCTTGGCCAGAAGCAGGTCGAAGCGGCGAAGGGGCGTTGCCAGCAGGGCCTCCATGGTGCCGCGTTCCCATTCCCGAGCAATAACCAGGGCGGTGAGCAGAATACCGATCAAGGTCATAATCAGGGTAATCAGCCCGGGCACCAAAAAGTTTCGGCTGACGGCCGCTTCATTGAACCAGATGCGCGGCGCAAGACCCACCATGGGCCTTGCCACAGCATCGCCCTGCATCATCCGTTGGCTTTGCCAGGTCTGCAGCAGGCCTTGGAAATAGCCTTGGATCAGGCGCGCGCGGTTGGCATCCACCCCGTTGATGATGGCCTGCACCTGCGCTGGCCGGCCCTGGGCCAGGCGCGCAGTAAGATTGTCTTGCAGGTGGACGATACCGTCCACCTGACCCTCGGCGAGCCACTGCTGAGCCTCGGACACGCAAGCGGCTTGCCGGAAGTGAAAATAACGCGAACCAAGGAATCGCGCCATCAGATCCCGCGCCGGCGGGCCGTTGTCATCCATTACCACGGCTACCGGCACATTTTCGGCGTCCAGGGAGACGCCGTAGCCGAAAAGAAACAGCAGCGCCATGGGCAGCACCACCGCCAGGGCGATGCTGCTCGGATCGCGCCGAATCTGCAGCATTTCTTTGCGCAGCATGCCGCGCATGCGCATGAAAAACAGTTTTGATGGAGACATGGTGAATTGCTCCTGTGCCCTGCACGCCTATGCGCTTGAATATTCAGGCAACCGCGCGACACGCCGGTGTTGCCGCGTGGCGTCAGGCGGCCGTATCGACGCTGTCTTGCGCCAAGGTGATAAACGCATCCTCGATGGTCGGCTCCTGTTCGCCCTTCTTACGGGCCAATTGCCGGATGTCGGCCGGGGTGCCCAAGGCCAGTTGCTCCCCTTGGGACATGATCAGCAGCCGGTCGCAGTATTCCGCTTCTTCCATGAAATGGGTGGTCACCACCACGGTTACCCCTTGTTCGGCAAAACCGTTGATCCGCAGCCAGAACTCCCGCCGGGCCAGGGGATCGACTCCGGAAGTCGGCTCGTCGAGAAAGAGGATGTCCGGCTCGTGCAGCAGGGCCGCCGCCATGGCCAGGCGCTGTTTGTAACCTCCGGGCAAAGCGCCGGCCGGCTGTTCCTGACGGCGGCCCAAGTCGAATTCAGTGTAGGCCCACGCCATTCGCCGGCTCAGGCGCCGGCCGGACAGGCCGTAGGCGCGCCCAAAAAAAAGTAGATTTTCAGCGACACTGAGCTGGGTATACAGGGAGAACTTTTGCGCCATGTAGCCCAGCCGCGCTCTTGCCCGGGAGCTGGCCCTGCGCAGGTTCCGACCGGCCACGGCAATATCGCCCCCGCTGGCGCTCAGCAGGCCGCACAACATGCGAAAGGTGGTGCTTTTTCCGGCACCGTTGGGTCCGAGCAAGCCGAATATTTCTCCTCGGCGCACTTCGAAACTGAGTCCCTTGACCGCCTCGAATGCGCCGAAGCGTTTGCTCAACGACGCCACCTGCACGACTACCCCGCTGTCCACGGAGACTGCTGGCGGTGTCGGCAACTCCGGAACCACAGGGTGCGGCTGAGTTTGCGGGATCAGCGCCATGAAGGCATCTTCAAAGCAGGGATCGGCGGCCTGCAGCGCGATTGCCCACGGTTTAAAGAGGCGGTCGGCGATAGTCGTCCGCCCGTCCGTTACCAACCGCACCCGTCCGGATCGGATGGTGGCATCCAGGATACCGTCGCTGCCGGCCAAGCGCGCCTGAACCTGACGCGGTTTAGCGACGGCCGGCGGTTCGGCAATGAATACGCGGCCCCGCATCTGCTTGCTGAAACGTGCTGGTGGACCTTCGGCGATCTTTTCACCCTCGTGCAATACCGCCACCTGGTGGCAACGCTCGGCCTCGTCCAGGTAGGCGGTGGAAAGGAGCACGGCGATGCCGGTTTCGTCGACGAGTTGGTAGACAATCTTCCACAATTCGCGCCGTGACACCGGGTCAACGCCCACCGTGGGTTCGTCCAGCAGCAGCATGCGCGGCGATTTGATCAAGGCGCAAGCGAGTCCCAATTTTTGTTTCATGCCGCCCGACAGGTTGCCGGCCATGCGTCGGGTGAAGGGCCCCAGGCCGGTCATCGCCAGTAGGCGTTGATAGCGCACGGCCCGTTCGCTGTCCGGCACCCCCTGCAGGTCGGCATGCAGGTCCATGTTCTCCCGGACGTTCAGGTCCTCATACAGGCCGAAGCGCTGGGGCATGTAGCCGACCCATCGCTGAATCTCCAGGGGGGCTGCCGTGCTATCCAATCCCAACACGCGAACCGCGCCTTGCGTTGGCCGCAGCAGACCCGCCGCGATGCGTATCAGTGTGCTCTTGCCGGCGCCGTCCGCCCCGATCAGCCCCGTGACGCAGCCGGCGGCAGCGGCCAGCGAAACACCTTTCAGTGCCTGGACAGAAGGCTTGCCTTGGCCGGCAAAGGTCTTGTGGAGACGGTCGACTTTCAGGACGATGTTAGCGGCGGTGTGGCTCATCTGGAGGTCGGAACGCTTCTAAAAGCCGGCTCCACGGTTACCGGCATGCCCAGGCGCAGTTGGTTTTCCGGATCGTGCACCCGTATCCGCACTTCGTACACCAGCTTGGTGCGAAGTTCGGTGGTTTGAACATTTTTTGGAGTGAACTCAGCCTCGGGAGAGATGAATCCAATCCATCCGTCGTAGGATTCGGTAAACGTGTCGCTGATGACCCGTGCCGCCATTCCCGGCTTGAGATGACCCAGCATCGGCTCCGGGGCATAAGCGCGCACCCACTTGGGATCGATCAGCGCTACAATAATCACCGGTCGGCCAGGATCGGCCATTTCACCCGGTTCGAGAATGCGGTTGCGCACCACGCCGGCCACGGGTGAACATAAGGTCATGTCCGCCAGGCGAATCTTAAGCAGCGATAGTTCTGCCCGGCCGGCCTCGACCCAATGGCGGGCTTCGGCGATCTCTTCTGTTCTGGCCCCCTCTTCGGCCAGTTGCAACGCCTTTTGCTGGATATCCAGTCGGGCCTTGGCCACGTCGAGGGCGGACTTGGTATCATCCAGGGCCTGCTCGGTACTGATGCCGGCGCCAGCCGTCTGCTGGATGCGTGCATAGCTGCGTTGGGCATTGGCCACCTGCACACGGGCGGCCGCCACTTCGGCTCGGGCCTGCTCGATGGCCAGGGGTCGGGTACCGGCCAGCAGCCGGTTGAATGTTTCCTGGCGAGCAGCCGTCTGAGCCTGGACCCGCAGGATTTGGGCTTCCAGACGCCCGGTGTCCAGACGCGCCACCACCTGGCCGGGGGTCACCCGATCCCCCTCCTCCACCAGGACAGCGATGATGCGCTCCTGTTCTTTAAAGGCCAGCCGGGCCTGGCGCATTTCAATATGGCCGTACAAACGGGCATGCCCTTCGTTGATAACCGCTCCGGTCTGGGATCGCCACCAGTAGATACCGGCCCCCGCCGCCAGGGTCAACACTACCAGGAGAATGAATTTTCGACGTCGTTTCATGTGCTTTGCCCCTTGTGTGCCACCCGTCCCTTGATTGCCGCCTCGGTTTGCTGAAAAATGACATTGCGAATCTGTTCAGTCTCCTCGGCGTTGTAACCCTGCATGCCGGTCATGCGCACCACGGTTTCGCGCGCTACATTGATTAATGTCAATCTGCCATCATCCATTATTTTCGCTTCGCCTTGACCTTCTCAGTGTATTTGCATACGCCTATGGCGGGCTTTTTCCCATCTGTATAAGGAGAGGGGCGTTGCCTTGGCAGAGCTTAAACTCGATTTGACGCGGCATTGTGTCGAAACAGCGATCAGGCGGAGCTACAATCAGGCTGTGTCGGACTATTTTCGAGCAAACAAGGCATCACAGCCGATGTTGGAAACGATCATCGATATGACGCGGCAAGCCCTGGAAACGCTGGACTTCAAACAACTGCGCGGCAGCTATGCGCCGTTGGCCGGACATAGCGACAAACCGGTTGTCCTCATGCATCACGCGGGTCGCCTGGCCATATTGATTGATGGCGATGCCATCGCGCTGAACGCGCCGGATGGAAGCGCAACCGACGAATAAACCCCAATGTTGCAGTATGGTTTCTTAATGGCAAAACCGGTTTTTCTACAAATGCGTTTATTCATAAATCAGGAAAAGATTGAAAAAGCATACAAATCTTCATCCAAAAGAATAAATAGAGCAACATTGGGGTTAACACACATGCGCAAAATACCACTTCATGGGTGCGATCAGGCGTTTTCGTCGGCGAAGATCTTGGCGGCCAGGTCGATATCCGCGGGGCAGAAGACGAACAAGCACTTGGCACCAGCGCCGGCCACGGACCCGTAAACATAGTTGATGTTGATCCCCTCTTCGCCAAACCGGGAAGCCAGTCGGGACAGTTCACCGGGCCGGTTTTCCAATTGGATGGCAATGACCGGCATGATATCGAATACGTATTCGTGTCGGGTGAGCAGATCAATGGCGGTATCGGTCTTTCCGTTTTCAACCAAGAGTCGAATCAGGGCAAACTGGGCCGAATCCTTGCGCATGGAATTATAACTGTCCGCCGAGGCGATGCGTTTGATGGATTTTCCACGCGCCTTGAACAGCTCCAACACATAGGCCGATGCGTCCTGAATGGTGAGCGCATCGATATTAATGCCCGCCTGCTCCATAAGATGGGTCAGCCGGCCCAACTCGCCGGGTTCATTTTTCATGAACAGGGAAATCTCAGTACGGATCATATTCGTCCTCCTTTGGTTTGGTCCGTCTCAGGGGATAACGCATAGGGCTATATATCACTTTCAGGCCGTGTTGTAACGTTAATCATTACACTGGCGATGCCGCCGGAGAGGCTTGAATCCAGTTTCGATCCCTCGGTGCAATTCGGCAACGGTGCCAATGCTGCGTCGGTCCTGCCACACCGCCTGCCAAAGGCGATCGTGCGACCGGCCCCCCGGCAGGATAGTGCCGAGTCGCATCGCGGCTCGAATGCCGATACGGGCTCGATCAGGCCCAAAACCTTTAATTGTTGAGAGACTGTCAACCCTCAATTCCTTTATGCATTTTTCACTCGAGAGCCCATCGAAAATCATTGACAAGGAAATAGCGGGGTGATATGTCTTTTATCTTATTTTATTTATAAATGTTTGATTTTACAGCAAATATTGTTCCGCCTGGGGGCAAATCCGGCGGGTTTCTTAATCGGTAGGCAACAAGCCCCCTCAACTGCCAATGATGGAATAACCATTTTTCATATGACCGTGACTGCGAATCACAAAAAAAATGAATGAAGGGAGGTGCCATCAAGTTCTTTAGGTAATCATCGCGTCTCAGTGGAGTCGATTGGTTGTATTTTTCTAACCATATTTAGTAGGAGGTATAGTAAATGCCAAGTTTTGTCATTCAGGAAAAATGTGACGGCTGCAAGGGTGGCGACAAGACCGCTTGCATGTACATTTGCCCCAACGACCTGATGGTCCTCGATCCCAATGCCATGAAGGCTTACAATCAGGAGCCGGATCAGTGTTGGGAATGTTTTTCATGCGTCAAGATCTGCCCGACTCAGGCTATCGAAGTGAGGGGCTATGCCGACTTCGTACCCTTGGGGAGCAGCATCATGCCCATGTTGGGTACTGAAGACGTCATGTGGACCTGCAAGTTTCGAAA
>JABDRH010000212.1 GCA_013041835.1 Desulfatitalea sp.
GGCACGAAGCATATGTTCTCCAACTTTCCTTTAAGAGAACGTTTTATTTATAAATCCTCACGCTGCAGCTTTTCTGCGACCGGGTCATACCCTTGAATCAGACCCGGCTTGATCTGGGCCCGAACGCGGATATTCTTTCCGATGGTGCGAAAGCCGCGGATCATATTGAACTGGCAGGCATCGATCACCTCCATGTCCAGATGGTCCGGGCTGGCACCCCGTTGCAAGGCCTTCTCCCTCAACAGCTGCAATGCCAGTTTCCCCGCATCCTCCAGGTTGAAGTTGCGGGAAATGCCTTTGCTGATGTGTTCCCCGGCGGCCACGGCCACCATCTGGGAGGTATCGGCGAACAAGGTCACTTCACTGGTGGTGCGGGCCAGGGCGCACCCAATGGCATTGGCCACCTGCCAATGGGGCACGACGCTGACGTCGCCATCGAACAGGGTTCTCAGCTTTTCAGCGAATTGGGGCGCCGGACCGCCCAGGATCATCATACGGCGCGGGCGGATCAAACTGCCCTCCCAGAGTTCGTGCACCGTATAAACCGGTTTGCTGTTGATCCGATCGATCATCTCCTCGGCACTGTCCAGGATCTGGCGGCAGGCCTGCTCGAAGATACGACCGGCGGCGGCTTCCACACCGACACCCAACGCCTGGGCAATGGGCGCCAAACCCTTTTCGGCCAAAACACGGTCGCCGACATCAACGAGTCCCAAAACACTGAAAGCATCCGTGGGTGTAGGCTGGGGACCGCCCAAGGCCATGGCGCGGCCTTGGCGCTCCGGCCCGATAAAGAGACGATCGCCGTCCACATGCACGACGCTGTCACCCCCTACGCCGATGGATTGCGTTTGCAGGGCGCGAATCAGGGTTTTGAACGGCCCGATTTCAACGCCCATGGATTCGAGCAAAGGAACGCCGTCGATAAGCAGGGCCATGTCCGTGGTGGTGCCGCCGATGTCCAATACCAGCGTGGCGCCACTTTTGGGTGCATAAGCCAGAGCCCCCATGACGCTGGCCGAAGGCCCGGAGAGGATGGTCTGAGCCGGATATTCGATAGAGGCATCAAAGCTCATGTTGCCGCCGTCCGGCTTCAATATGCGAAGGGGCAAATCCAATCCCTTCCGGGCCAGGGATTGTTTGACCGCCTCGAAGAACACCTTATGAACCGGATATACCGCTGCATTTAGATAGGTGGTGGCGATGCGCCGGGGGAAATTGAGTTTTCCTGAAAGCTGGTGCCCCAGATAGATACGTTCGAAATTCTGTCCCAAAATGGACGCGATGCGCTTTTCATGTTCCGGATTGTGTACGGAAAATTTTCCGACCACGGCCACATAGCGAATATCTTCTTTTTTCATGCGGTCGGCGATGGCCGTGATTTCAGACACATCCAATCCTTCGATTTCACGACCGCGGTGATCGATGGCGCCTTTAATCGCATAATAGTGATCGCCGATGCGATAGTGCTTGGGATCAATGCCCGGCCCGCCTGAAACAATCATACCCACCGGCGGCAGCTTTTGCTGGACCACTAGATTCGTGGCCAGCGTGGTGCTCAGCACCGCCCTGCGGATCGATGCCGGATCGACGCCCTCGGTCACCGCTTCGATGCCGGACAGCACCGTCTGGAAAAGATGGCTTTCGTCGGTGGGTACTTTGACCTCTTTCGCAAGCCCCTTTTGGCTGATTAGAACCGCATCCGTGTGAGTGCCGCCAACATCGAGTCCGATGATCATGCAAGTTCCTTGAGGCCGGGCAAAGCGCCGATGGCGTCGATATCATATCCGCAATGCCCGGCCGATGGTCCCATGGCGGATTGCCTGACCGCACAAATGTAAAGGGTAAATAGTTCAATGACGCTGCCGGGCCGTTCGGCAGGAGAACCACGCTATCCAAAAGGAGGTTAAATGTCAATGTCCCTTTATGGTTGACGCCTTTGTTACAGATAGGCTATTTAAATCGGTTTGTATCCTGGAAGCGCTACCGCTCCCTTGATCAACCGACACACCCGCACTGGAAGAAGATCAATGATTCAACTGATCCGAGGGTTCAAGGACATCCTGCCTGGCGAAATCGAATTGTGGCGCCATATCGAGCGGACGGCCGAAGCGCTGTTCGCCGATTTCGGCTATTGCGAGATCCGCGTGCCCATCATGGAAAAGACCGAGCTGTTCGCCCGCAGCATCGGCGAAGAAACCGACATCGTCGAAAAGGAGATGTACACCTTTGTCGACCGAAGCGGCGACCAGCTTACGCTGCGCCCCGAAGCTACCGCTTCCATTGTTCGATCCTTCATCCAGCACAAACTCTACGCCGACGACCCGGCCTGCAAGCTATACACCATCGGCCCCATGTTCCGGCGCGAACGCCCTCAAAAGGGTCGGTACCGCCAATTCTACCAGATCGACGTAGAAGCTTTCGGCATCGAAGGCCCTTACATCGACGCCCAGATGATTTACATGTTGCACCTGATCCTCGAACGGTTGGGGGTCAGCCAAACCCAGGTGCATGTCAACTCCCTGGGTTGCCCGGCATGCCGCCCCACCTATCGCGAGGCGCTGCTCGGCATGCTCAGAGGTGTCGCGGAACGCCTGTGCAACGATTGCCGCCGCCGCATGGCACGCAATCCTTTACGCGTGCTGGACTGCAAGGTACCCGAATGCCGGGAGGCGGTGGCAAACGCACCGGCCATTGTCGACTACTTGTGCAGCGGCTGCCAAATCCATTTCGATGCGGTCATCCGCAGCCTGACCCAGCGTGGCGTCCCCTTCGTACCGGAC
>JABDRH010000098.1 GCA_013041835.1 Desulfatitalea sp.
AGCCGGCATCTTCCACGCCGATCCGCATCCGGGCAACACCATCGTCATGTACGACGGCCGGGTGGGCCTGGTGGACTTCGGCATCATGGGCTACCTGGACGAAGAGACCATGCAGCAGATCGCCCACGTCTTCCTTGGCTTTGCCGAACACGACTACGACCTGGTGATGGAAGCCTTCGAAACCGCCGGACTCATCAACGCCGACCGCATGGATCTGGCCCGGTTTCGTCAAGAGCTCAAAGAAGTGAGCGAACCCTTTTACGGCCGATCCCTTAAGACCATCGCCGCAAAAGATGTCTACGACCAAACCATGCGCCTGGTTTACAAATACCACATCACCCTGCCACGCAACCTGTTGCTGCTGCTCAAAACCTTCATCCAGACCGAAGCCCTGGGCAAGATCCTCGATTCGGACGCCAGCCTGCTGGAAGTGACCCGGCCCTACGCCCGCCGCCTGCTCGAACGCGGCTATGACGCCCAAAAAATCTTCAAGAACCTTGGCCGGGAAGCCAAAATCATGAGCGGCTACCTGCGCTGGATGCCCAAGCTGGCCCATGACATCCTGCGCCGCCTGGCGCTGGGCGAGCACCGTCTCGACTTGCGGCACAGCGGCCTGGACAAGGCCTCCGCCAAATTCGAAACCGGCCTCAACCGCCTCACCATCGGCCTGGTGGTGGCCGCCTCCATCATCGCCGCCAGCCTGATTCTCAACTCCAGCCAGCAAGTAATGGTCGTGACCCTCAACCGGTTGGGCATCGAATCCGTGCCCATCACCCAACTCCTCGGCCTGGTGGGCTACGTCATCGCCACGGTGCTGGGCCTGTGGCTGATCTTTTCCATCATCCGGTCCGGCAAGCTATAATCTTTTCTAAATTGACAGGTCGCCGTGCTTTTTTTATAGATGCTCATGACAATGGCAAATTGCTATCATCTTGTCTCAATCGATCAATATCTTTCTTAAACGCCGCGCTTTCATGCGGACAAAGAGCAGCAATCCTTAGGGACGAAAAAGAGGTAACGTCGATGACAATCAGAAGCAGATCCGTGTGGATCACCTGTGTCTTGTTGCTCCTGTGGGGCTTTACGGGCACGGGTGTTGCGGGCCAGAACTTCCGCAGCCTGGTAGGCGATGTCCAAATCGGGCCGGCGCCCAAGGCCGGCACCACCCTCAAGCTGCCCTACATCACCTGGGGCGGAGACATGGCGACCTTTTATGCCAACGGCGGGTTGGCAACCCAAAAAGGCACCCTCTTTGACAAACAGGGATTGAAGCTACAGCTCACCCCTGGCGATGATTTCATACAGCAGGTGCGTGACTATTTGACGGGCAAGACCCCCTTTTTGCGGGGAACGTTGCGCATGATGGGCATGGCGTCTGAAGTCATTAACGCCGACAGCCGCACCCAGGGCATGGTGATCCTCCAGATGACCTGGTCCGCCGGGGACCACATGGTGGTCCGCGCGGGCATCAAAAACGCCGCGGACTTGAAGGGCAAGACCATCGTGCTTCAGGCGGGCGGACCGCATGTGGGCATGCTCGATGACATTTTGCACGCGGCCAGGCTCACTTGGAAGGATATCCGCGTCGTATGGGCCAAAGACCTCACGGGGTCACCCGATTCGCCTGCCGAAATGTTCCGCGCCCGCAATGATATTGACGCTTGCTTTGCGATCACCCCCGATATGATCGGCTTGAACGGCGGGCTGCACAATATCGGCTCCGGGGCCGAAGGAACGGTGAAGGGCGCGCGGGTGTTGGTTTCCACCGCGGAGCTTTCCCGCTCCATCGCCGATGTGTATGTGTGCCGCAAGGACTTCTTCGACGCCAACCGCGAACTCGTCACCCAACTGGTTGCCGGTTACCTGAAAGCCTGCGAAGAAGTGCTGGACCTCAAGCGCCAATACGAAACCAAGGGTTCGGCACCCTACATGCAATTGCTGAAACTGACCCAGCAGATCTACGGCAAGGAAGTGATTCCCACGCTGGAAGAAGATGCCCATGGCCTTCTCTCGGACTGCACCTTTGTGGGGCACCCCGGCAACGTCGCCTTCTTCACCCAACCCGACAACCTGCACGGTTTTGAAAAACTGCACGCCAGCGCCCTGGATCTGGCCGTCAACCAGGGCTACGCCCAAACGCGCAAGAAATTTCTGCCCTCGGAGATGAATTGGAATGCGGCGGCCTTCATGAACTATCTCACAAAGACCGGGGTCGTCAAAGGCGAACGCTTCCGGGGCGAGGCGGTGCGAAAAGAAATCGAGGCCCTGGCTTCAGGTGGCGCCCTGGATGATCGCACCATCGTCGCCTTTACCATCAGTTTCGAGCCCAACCAGATGGCGTTTGAGGCCGCCGATTATCGCACGGAGTATGATCGCGTTATCGAGATGGCCGACAAGTTCGGTAACGCCGCCGTGGCAATTCGCGGCCACTCGGACCCCACCAAGACCATTCTGGACATGGTCAAGGCCGGGATGGCCAAGGGCATCCTCAAGCGCAGCGGTGCAAGCGGCAATTACCACTACGCCCTCAAAGGCAAACCCCTGGACTTGACCCAGACCCAGGCCGTGACGCGCATGATCATGGCCGGCGAATTCGACGGCGTTTCGGAGAGCAACCCGCGCGAAACCATGCAAGCAGCCCTTAATCTTTCCAAAAAACGCGCAGAAGCCGTGCGTGATTCCATCATCACCTATGCCCGGGCCAAGGGGATGCACTTCGATGCCAGCCAGGTTCAATCCGCCGGGGCCGGCATCAGTGAACCCTTTATCGCCAAACCGGCCTCCATGGCGCAAGCGCGTCAGAACATGCGTGTGGAGTTCCGCCTGCTGCGCGTGACTGCTGAGGCGGTTAAAAAGTCTGATTTCGATTTTTAGCAAATCGCTCAACCAAAGGAAGCGGGAATGAAGCCATCCGTGTGGATTGTCATTTTGGTGCTGTGTCTTTTGCCTCTGCCGACCCATGGGCAGGATGTAACCCATCATGTGGTCATCGTGCTGGATGCCTCCAAATCCATGGATGGCTATATGGGCAGTTCCCAACAGAAAAAAATGACGGTGGCCAAGGAGGCCCTGGTGGAAGTCATGGCGCAGATCCAGCCCGATACCCATGTCGGTTTACTGGTGTTCAGTTCGGCCAACTTGAGCGATCCATGGGTCTATCCCCTGGGCCCGCTGGATACGGAGGAACTTGAAGCGGCCATCCGTTTGCCCATCCCCAATGGCAATACCCCCCTGGGAGCGTATATTAAAATGGGGGCCGACCGTCTGCTCAAAGCGCGCGCGGAACAATACGGCTACGGCACCTACCGGTTGCTCATCGTCACGGACGGCGAAGCCCAGGATAAGATGCTCGTGGACCAATTTGTGCCCGAAGTGATGGCACGGGGCATCGTCATGGATGTCATCGGCGTGGACATGCGCAGCGAACACACCCTGGCAACGCGGGTGCACGCCTACCGCAAAGCGGATGATCCCCAAGCATTGACCCGCGCCTTGATCGCCGTCTTTGCCGAAGTGGGCGCCGACGCCACGGATGCCGCCGAAGAGGAGGCCTTTGCGCAAATCGCACCGATTCCCTCGCAGATGGCGGCGGCCATGCTCAAAGCCCTGGCCGCCAGCGGCAACACCCCCATCGGGGAAGGGCCGTCCAAGGCTGCGGTTCCCACGGAAGGTGACCCAGGCGCCACTGGCCCGCCACCTGCCCAGGGGCCTGCCAAGGATGATGACGGACGCCTCTGGCCGATTTGGTTCCTGGCAGTGGTGGTGGCCGTGGTGATCCTCTGGTCCAAGCGCGGCAAAGGCAAATCCCGCACACGCAGGTCCGCTAAAAGGTTCAAACGATGAGCACCGGCAACACCAAAGGCCGACTGGTGGCCGCCCTGATCTGGATCTTTATCCTGGCTGTGCTGGCCGTAGCCGCCAAGTTTTTAATACTGCCTTACTTCCAAAAAGACCTGGTGGAAAAAACCGGTTCCGAAAGCCTTTTCAAACATGAGGTCACCATTGCCGCCGACTCCTTTTCCGGCTATTGCATACTGCGATCACCGGTGATGAAAAAGGAGCTGCGCAACCAGGGGATCAAGCTGACCCTGCGCGATGACCACGCCGACTATGCCGGACGCATGAACGCCTTAGAAAAGCGCGATCTGCAGATGGCGGTATTTACCATCGACTCCTTCATCCTCACCGGCGCCAAACAAGGCGCCTTTCCGGGCGCCATCGTACTGGTGATCGACGAATCCAAAGGCGCGGACGCCATGATCGCCCACAAGGACGCAGTAGCCGGCATTCAGGATCTCAATGCCGCCGAAGCCGCCATTGTCCTGACGCCCGATTCGCCCAGTGAATTTCTGGCACGGACGGTGATCGCCCACTTCGATCTGCCCCTGTTGCCGGAAAAATGGATGGTGCCCGTGGATGGGGCCGAGGCGGTATTCAAGGCGTTTCAAAACGCCGGCCCTACCGAAAAAAAGGCCTTCGTGCTTTGGGAGCCTTATGTCAGTCGGGCATTGAAGACCCGCAAGGCGCATTTGCTGATGGACAGCACCAAACTCAAGGGCTACATCGTGGATGTCCTGGTGGCTGAACGCACCTTTTTAAAGAACCACCCCGACCGGGTCAAAACCGTGGTCGAGGCCTATCTGCGTGCAGGCCATGCCTATGCCCGCACGGACGAGACCATGGCGGATCTGATCCTGAAAGATGCCGCCCAGACCGGCGGGCAGACCATGGACCGGGAAATTGCGACCAACCTGGCGCGGCGCATCGAATGGAAAAACACCTTGGACAACTACGCCTACTTCGGCCTGCAAGCCGAGCCACAAGGCGGCAGCCGGATACATATCGAGGAAATGATCACCAACATCGTCGATGTGCTGGTCAAAACCGGCACCCTGCCCGCAGCTTTATTGCAGCACAAGACGCATACGCTTTACCATGACCGAATCCTGGCCGAGTTGCGCCAGGCCGATTTTCACCCTGGTAAAAAAGTCGATCTCGTTGAAGGTCTCGGGGCGGGAACGTCCCAATTGGCGCCCAGGCATCATCAGGCGCGCCTCGCACCTCTGACCGATGCCCAATGGCAGGGCCTGGTACCCGTGGGATCCTTACGCATCGCACCCATTGCCTTTGGCCGCGGCACGGCGCGCATCAACCTGCAAAGCAGCCGGGACCTGGAAGCCCTGGTGCGCCGGCTGGAAGGATGGCCGCACTACTACCTTCGGGTCGTCGGCCATACCCGTGACGCGGGTGACCGCGACGCCAACCTTAAACTAGCCCGCGAACGCGCCGAAGCCGCGGTGGCCGCCCTGCTCGCCGCGGGCCTGGACCCCAACCGCGTCAGGGCCGAGGCAGCCCTGCCCAAGGGAGACCGGGGCGAGGCCCAATCGGTATCGTTCATCCTGGGGCAGTCGCCGTTCTGATATGAAAACCCGAAACGCCTTGACCAAGAATAGACTGGACGAATCCCGGTGGAAGAGGCGATATCTGTTCAAGCTGCTGGCCCACCCGGTGTGCCTGGTGCCTTTCCTGGTGGGGTTGACCGATGTGATGGCATTGTGGACCTTCGACATCAGTTCCGGAGCGGCCCTTTTTGCCGGCATCGCCGCCCTTTTGTTCAGCGCGGGTTTCTTTTTAACCCGCCTGACCACGGGAGACCCCACGCTGGTGCGGCAAGTGACCCAGCGCCTGCAGGCCGAGGCCGTAGCCGAGCGCGAAAAGCATCTGGATGACCTGGACCGCCGCTTGACCGAAGCCGACAGGGACCCCCGGCCCGAAAAATGCCTGCGAGATCTGCGTGCCCTGGCCAAGGCCTTTGAGCAGGGCCATGCCTGGGACGGCGCCCTGGGCGGCAGGCCCACGGTGGATATCCTGGCCGGCGTGGACAAGCTTTTCCGGCAAAGCGTGCTCTCCCTTGAGAAAACGCTGGATCTCGGTTACGCTGCCCAGCAGTTGGCCACTGAAGCTGCCCGCACCCCCCTTCAGCAACAACGCGAGCGGCTCATTGACGAAGTCGCCAAAAGCATTCACCAACTGGGAAAGGTATTGGCCGGCATCCAGTCCTTGGAGAGCGGAACCGAACACCAGGAAGGGGAACTGGCCGCTATCCGGCAAGAGCTGGACCAAAGCCTGGAGGTCGCCCGCCGGGTCAAAAAACGCATCGCTTCCCTGGACGAAGATATTGACGCCAAGGTTTAGGAACTGGGAAGATGCAACCATGCCACTGGCATTAAGAACTTCTTTCAGGAGGAAAAAATAATGGTCAGAGCGCTTTTCAGATGGTTCAAGGCGGTGGGTTTCCTGCTCACCGGACAGATCGATTCGGCACGGCAAGTGCTAGACACCAACCCGCATGTGGTGCGGGCCAAGTATGACGAAATCCTTCGGGAAAAAACCGACCGGATTCATCAATACAAACAGGCCGTGGCCGGTTTGATCGCCCAGCAAGAGACCAAGATCGTCAAAGTCAAAGGGCTTACCGAGGAAGTCCAGCGGCTGGAGGATCTCAAGGCCGGGGCCCTGGCCAAGGCCAAGCAACGGGTCACCCAACTGCAGGCCGAGCAAGCAGGCAAAGAACGGATCCAACACGACGAGGCATACATGAAGTGCCTTTCGGCCTATAACGATTTCAACTCGACGCTGGCCGAAAAACAGGCTCGCATCGACGAACTGGAAGCCGATATCGCCGGGTATGGCAGCCGTATCAAAGAGCACAAGGTTCAGTTGCAGCAATTGTTGCGCGAGATCGAAAAACTCAAGTCCGAAGCCTCGGATGCCGTGGCCGAGATCATTACGGCACGCCAGGAGAAAGAGATGGCCGACGCTTTTACCGGCATCGCGGAGGACGGCACCGAAAAAGAGCTGCAGCGCATGCGCGAACTGCGCCAGCAGGTCAAGGCCGAAGCGCGCATTTCATCCGAACTGGCCGGCACCGACACCCGCAAGCAGGAGGCTGAGTTTCTGGACTACGCCCGTAAAACCGCCGCCAGTGATGAGTTCGAAGCCCTGGTGGGGTTGGCCGCCGATCATGCCGCACCGGCTTCGGCACAGAAAGTGGACGAAAAAGGCCCTGCCCTTCCCGAGTAACCCGCGGGCGCAGACAGGGTGCGACGATGATAATCTTCAACGAGAAAGGAAGGTAGGCAATGCGAGACAAGTTTCCTGGTTTATGGGTGATGGCGGTGGGCATCGTCATGGGTCTTTTTTTGACGCAACCCGTAGGGGCCGAAGAGGTTCCATCCTTTTCCCTGGCCTGGAGCGAATATCCCTCCTGGAGCGTCTTCGGTGTTGCCGACCAAGTCAATCTCATCGACGGCAAGAAGGGCAAACTCGGCCCCATCGAGCAGAAATGGGGTGTGGATATCGTTCTCAAAGAGGCCGATTACGACGCCTGCCTGGTCATGTACGGTTCGGGGCAGTGCGATGCGGTGTGCATCACCAACATGGACGTACTCAATCCCAGTCTGACGCGACCCTCCACGGTCGTATTGCCCACCTCCACCAGTCACGGAGCCGATGCGTGTCTGGTTTCCAGCGGGATCAGCGATGTGAAGCAGTTGCGCGGCAAAAAAGTCTACGGCCTGGCCAAAACCGTTTCGGAATACTGCTTCGTGCGCAACCTGGAGTTGCTGGGTGAGAAGGAGAGCGATTACGCCTTCACCAATATGGACCCGGCCGCCGCGGCCGTGGCCATGCAACAGAAGAAAAAGGGCTTTGACGCCATCGTGGTCTGGAACCCTTTTGTTCTGGAAACCCTCAACAAGCGCAAGGACGCTCGCATTCTCTTCGACTCCACCCGCATTCCGGGCGAAATCATCGACCTGGTGGCCGTGGCCCAAGCCTCCCTGGCCAAACCCGGCGGCGAGGCCTTTGCCCATGCGATCATCGATGCCTTTTACGCCCTGAACCGCAGAATGCAAGCCCCTGCCACACGCGCCGACACCCTCATCGCCTTGGGCGAGAAGTTCTCCAACCTCAACCTGCAGTCCATGCGCGAGGTGGTCAAGCAAACCCGTTTTTACGCCACGCCCGAGACCGGCATCCAGGTGCTCACCGCCCCGCAAACCCAGCAAATCATGGAGCGCGTCGCAAAGTTTTGCGTGACCCATGAAATCGTCAAACACGCGCCCACCATCGCCTACGACTCAACCGGTGAAGCCATGCTGCGCTTCGATGCCGGCTATATCCAGAAACACATGGCCCGGAAATAGCCCATGGCCGCCATGATTCGCCGGCCCATTGCCCATCGCTGGCGCCTGGGCCTGAGCATTGTCGCCGTGCTGGTGTTGGTGGGACTATATGCCC
>JABDRH010000099.1 GCA_013041835.1 Desulfatitalea sp.
GTTCAGCCCCCAACCTGCAAAACATCCCCATCCGCACCGAGGAGGGGCGCGAAATCCGAAAGGCCTTCGTTCCCCGGCCGGGCTGGCACCTGCTCTCGGCCGATTACTCCCAGATTGAACTGCGCATCCTGGCCCACTATGCCGACGACCCCATCCTCATCCAGTCCTTTGAACAGGACGAGGATATTCATGCCCGCACCGCCGGCGAAGTATTCGGCGTTCCCCTTGCCCAGGTATCGGGTGAGTTGCGCCGGCAGGCCAAAGCCATCAATTTCGGCATCATGTACGGCATGAGCGCCTATGGCCTATCCCGTGAGCTGGGCATCAGCCCCAAAATGGCCCAGACCTACATCGACCAGTACTTAGACCGTTACAGCGGCATAAAAGCCTACATGGACCGGACCATTGCCGAAGCGCGCGAACACCAGCGCATCAGCACCTTGCTCGGGCGCCTGCGGCTGTTGCCCGACATCAACAGTAAAAATCCCAATGTCCGCCAGTTTGCCGAACGTATGGCCATCAACACGCCCATTCAGGGCACGGCCGCCGACCTGATCAAACTGGCCATGATTCGCGTGCATGCCCTGATCGGGGAAAAGCGGCTAAATACCGCCATGTTGCTTTCGGTGCACGATGAAATTGTCTTCGAAGTGCCGCCCGATGAACTGGAGACCGTGCGCCAACTGGTACCCGAGGTCATGGAGGGGATTTGGCGGTTGAAGGTGCCGCTCAAGGTAAACGTGGCCTGGGGAGACAATTGGGCACAAGCGCATTAAGGGCTCGCGCAAAACCAACTTCACATTTTCATGCGCCGATTCATCTCACCCGACTGCGTTACAAAAATACAGAATATCTCGATATTCTTTAATTTTTGTGCCTTGCCGGGTGAGCGCCTCAACACCTAAAAAATGTAAATTTTTTTGCCCGAACCCTAAGGATACTGATCATGAAAACGCATAACAACCGACTGTTGATCTTTACCGCGATCCTCGCTTTGCTTTCGGCTTCGGCCTGCTCGCTGCCCAAGGTGACCCTGTTCGGCGGAACGGCCCAGCCGCTCCAGGAGATCACCCTACAGGGCAAAGAAAAAGGAAAGGTTCTGGTCCTGAATGTGGAAGGCATCATATCCAGCATGCCGCGCCGGCAATTCCTGCGCAGTGAACCGAGCATGGTACAGCAGGTGGCCGCCTATCTCAAACACGCTGAAAAAGATCCCGACATCAAGGCCTTGTTGCTCAAGGTCGACTCGCCGGGCGGCTCGGTGACGGCCAGCGACATCATCTATCATGAAATCAGCGGCTACAAATCGCGCACCGGCGTTAAAGTCGTGGTGGCCATGATGAATGTGGCTGCCTCGGGGGGCTACTACATCTCCCTGCCGGCCGATCACATCATGTGCCATCCCACCACCATCACCGGCTCCATCGGCGTGATCTTCATGCACACCGGCGTCAACGACTTGATGGACAAGGTGGGCGTTCGCATTGACATCAACAAGTCCGGCAAACAAAAGGATATGGGATCGCCATTTCGAAAGCCGACGCCCGAAGAAGAGGCCATATTTCAGGGACTGACCGACAATCTGGCCGACCGGTTTCTCGACCTGGTGGAACAGCATCGGCGGTTGGACCCCGAACAGCGCCGCCAGATTGAAACGGCGCGGGTCTATTTACCGGAAAAGGCCAAGGCCTTGGGATTGGTGGATCAGATCGGCTACCTGGACGATGCCATCGACAAAGCCAAGGCCCTGGCCGGTCTGCCCGGTGATGCCCGCGTAATCGCCTATCGCCGGCAGCCAAGGCCTAACGATACCATCTACAACCCAACCGCTGTTGCCCCCAGCGGCGACCTGACGGCCATGTTGCCCCTGATGGCCCCGTTATCCACCACCTGGGACGCGGATTTTTACTATATCTGGCCGGCCGCCATGGGGAGATGACACACAAAGGATGCGTGTTCAAATCTAAACATAATGTCGGTTCGATGTGGCCAAAAGCGGATCTATTTTCCGCTCCTCGGGATGCACGCTGACCGCATAGCAATATGTTGGTGTCAACGAAGACGGCTGTCATAGATTTCATCCCTTCGAACAGGACCCGCGGGCCCGGGTTGCGTCCTGACGTCCGCCGCCGTGAAAACCTATGCCAGGCGTCGCTGACGCTCGGCCCTCAGATCGTCCTCGCGATTGAGTGAGCGTAAAAAGTCCGCAACGAGCCTGCTGACGGAGGTGTTTCTTTCCGCCGCTTTACGTCGAGCGGCGGCATAAACTTGCTCATCCACACTAACGGTTATGTTTTTCATTGGGTACCTCATTTCTCACGGGCAAACCATGGCATTTTAAACAACAAATCATCACCGCAATATCACAGTTTCTGTGACAAGCAAGGGTCTGTTCCCATCTCAAGCTATTTTTGCGCGAGCCCTTAAGTTCCGTATGAACCCACCCGATAATTTCTATAGGGGCGGGGGGTCCATATTTCGACCACGCACCATTGGCCACACCGCAGCCATGTGACGAAATTGCGTCCCGGAACCTCAAAAATCGCGATGATTCGCAATAGGGGAGAATAATCATGCAGACAGCCATCGACACCAACACCGCGCTTGACTGGCAACCGCTTTCAGACGGCGGACAAGCCTCTTTTGAGGCGCAACGCACGGTTGCCGTCACTCTGAACAGCAGCAAACATCTGGACCTCAACCTGGTTACGGCGCAAGGTGATAAAGTAACCATTTCCCTGGATGCCAAAGCAGCAGCCCTTTACGGAAAAGACGAAACACTGGCAGTGGATAATCAGGGATTGAACTATCGGCAAACTGAAATCAGCATCAACCATCAAGAACGAGAGATGACCTTTACAGTAGAGGGCGACCTGAACCAGCAGGAGCTGCGAGACATTCGCACGATTCTTGGAACATTGGACAACATGATGAACCACCTGTTGGATGGACAGATAAAGCCCATGCTGGCGAAAGCTCGCAAGCTTGAAAACCTTGAGACCATTGACGGCCTCGAAGCGCACATGTCGGTGGCGCGCAGCACTTTAGTGGCCCAACAAACGCAGATTTCGGCCGTGACCGAAGCGGCCGGCATTGCCGGACCACCCGCTGTGCAACCGGCATCCTCACTTCAGATGCAGATGCAAGAAATGGCGGATGCCTCGGCCGACGAGATGGCACGCATCATCTCCTCAACCCGGTTGCCAATGAAACACCTGCGCAATGTGGTGGACCAACTGTTGAGTGGCCACCGGAAACAAATGGAGCGTATCGACACCATGGGGGGGCAGGTGGTTGATCAAATGGCTGAAACCCTGTGGCAAACGTTGTCCCAGCTCGAGACGGCGCCCTCGGCAAATGATCCATTTGCCTGACCAGAGCAGCGCAATATCTAAGCTATAACTATAGTTAATATCATATAACTATTATATATAATTGTATTTATATTATTCTTCGATGCCGGTATTCTCACCCTTCTGCACGGTGGCTTCAATGGCATCGTAGATGGATTTAAAATTTTCAGCAAAATTATTGGGCGAAAGCCTGCCCACTTCAATGAACTTTACGGCGATCTCCTTGCTTGCCTTGAGGATCTGATCGTTTTTGCTTTCTTTGGCCATGGCGACTCGCTTTCTATTGTTAAAATTTTTATTTTTTAATCAGCTATTTACAGTCTTGTCAAGGAAGACCGGCAGGCTAATCGTACGAGACGATTGACAGCCGCTTGCCAATTCATTATCATCCCGAAATTATTTAATGTACGTCCACAAATGACCTTAGGGTGCAGGAGGCTTTCGCAGATATGATCGACCCAACTTCTCAGCGGGTTCCTTATCCCATTGAAAAGATCGAAACCATTCGGTCGGATGTGTTGGCGTCCATTGATTATGCCTATGCCGGTCGGCGGCACATCGTCGTCACCATCCGCCAACCGGAGTTCTCTTCGGTATGCCCCATGACCGGCCTGCCCGATTTCGGCACCATCACGATCACCTACCAGCCGGATCAAAAGATCGTTGAACTCAAATCTTTAAAATTTTACCTGCTGCAATACCGCAACGTCGGTGTCTTCTACGAGCATGTGGTGAACCATATCCTGGATCATCTCGTTGACGTTCTGGCCCCTTGCTGGATGAAGGTGCACGGTGAATTTACCGCCCGTGGCGGCATCAATACGCATGTGACGGCCTGCCACCCTGCTGAATCCCAATGCGCTTGATTAATGGAAGAGATCTGCTTATGAACCGTTCACTCACCCTGTGGGGCGTGCTTGCCTGCGTCGCTGTGATCGGCATGGCTTGTGCCAAGCCGGTCAACATCCGCGGCGACCAACCTGCGGCCCTCACCGAAGTCGAAACAAGAGCCGATGCCTTTAACAAGAAAGCCGCCATCGGGCTCAAGTCCCAGATGAATACGATCATCGGTCATAAGGCGGAGGCGCTCATGATGCAGACCGTGATCACCGCGATCCGCAGCAAGGCACCTGACATCGACTTATTGACGCCTGAGGATGAGCCGTTTCCCGCCTTCATGCAGGCGCCGGATCCATTTTCCACGCCGGATGACGTCTTTGCCGTAACGCAGCAGTCGCGCATGCAAGGTTTTCATTTTCTTCTGCAGACCACCATTGTCAATATCCGGCCCGAAGCCCGCCGCACGGGCGTCTGGTGGTTTCGTAAGGACCGCAAGTTTCTCACGTTGGTGGTGGCCGTGGATGCTTACGATACATTCTCGTCTGCCAAGGTTTTCAGCCAAGTGGAAGAAAAGACCATAAGAATCGACGATGCCGATTACACGGCCCTCCTTTCCCAAAATCAGCGGGTAATCGCCGAAGCGCAAGAAGCCATTGCGGACATGGCCGAGGATCTTGGCCGCGGAGCGGCTGCGGCTATGTCAAAGGCGGTTTGGATGGCCGCGGTGTCCGGCACAGACGGCACCCGCATTCAATTGGCAGTGGATCGTGGGGCGGGGCTGAATGTAGGCAGCCGCCTTACAGTATTTGAATTCCAACGCGTTCTGGAGGGCTTCGGCCGTCAACGCTTTTTGGTCCCAGGATACAAAGTGGCGGATATTCAGATCACCGCCGTGGGGGATCGAACGGCTGAAGCGGTGGCAACGGGGCAGGCGGATATTCGTGTGGGAGATATTGCCGTCGTGGTCAAATAGACTACAGCGGCGGCTATACGCTTTCACCGGTTTGCATGCCTTCATTTTCGGTCAAAATCACCCGCGCGTCCACCACGGCGATCCCTTCGCTGTTGACGATGACCGGGTTCAGATCCATTTCATGGATCTGCGGGTAAGCTTCCACGATCTCCGAAACAGTGAGCAGCAGGTTGACCAGGCTTTTTCGGTCGCAGGGCAGGGTGCCCCGAACACCGTCGAGGATGGGAGCGGACTTGGTTTCGGCCACCATGTCCCTGGCGGTGTGCCGCGAGATGGGCAGCACGCGGAATGAGACATCCCTGAGAATCTCCACCATGATACCGCCCAGACCATACATGATAATCGGCCCAAGCTGTTCGTCGATCTGGGTACCGATAATCACCTCCAGCCCCGCGGAGGCCATCGGCTCCACCAGTACGCCTTGACGTCTCGCACTCGCATCGTATCGTTGGGCATTTTTCATAAGTTGCGCGTAGGCCATGGCCGCCTGGGCCTTGCCATTGATGTTGAGCGATACGCCACCGGCATCGCTTTTATGCAGTATGTCCGCTGACACGATTTTCATGACCACCGGTCCATTAATGGCTTCTGCCGCGGCCACGGCCGCTTCTTCCGATTCTACCCACTGATACGGAGGCACGGGCGCACCATGCAATTGAAATAGCTGTTTGGCTTCAGGTTCCAGAAGGGCATGTCGCCCCTCGGATTTGGCCCGGGCAATAATCCGGTCCCCTTCGGCCTTGGCCTTGGCTTTCCAATTCAAGACGAAATTGGTTTTGGCATGGTAGCTGCGCAGGTAATTCCCATACTGGGCCAGCACCTTGATACAGTTACAGGCGATGTCCAAGGAATCGTATGCCGGCAGGTTGTAGTAGCGGCAAAGTTCCAACGAGTGGGGACGAATGGAGTTGTACAGGCTGTGAATAACGATCGGCTTGTGACGTCTGGCCACCATTTTGCCCATCTGGTGGGCGGCATCTTCCTCCTTGAGAGAGAGCGATTCGTCGAAACGAATGCCGTAGCCGCCGAACAGGCCCACCAGTAACAGGCCGCCTACTTGTGGATCGTTGAGAATGGCACGGGCGCAATCAGCGAACAGGGAAGGGTCGGCGTCCGTGCCCCCGGCCACATCCACCGGATTGACCACCGAAGCGGCTGGGGGCAGGAGGCTGCGCAGTTTTTTTTGGGTCTTTTCCTCCAGCACGGGCAGCTCGATGCCGTACTCGGTCAGCATGTCGGCCGCAATGGTGGCGTGACCGCCGCCGTCGGCTAGTATGGCGACTTTGTTGTTTTTGATGGGCGGGCAACTGGACAAGGTCTCCACTGCGGGAAAGAGCTGGTCTGAATGCTCAATCACCACGATGCCGGCC
>JABDRH010000100.1 GCA_013041835.1 Desulfatitalea sp.
TTGAAATCATATCAAGCTGCTACATCAGTCGTTCCTCAAGTTAAAAAAGCAGCATAGCCGAGCGAATTTTAAAGAGAATTTGCGTGTGGTTTTAATGTTTATCTCTGAAAATGGTCAGAGCTTACCAACATATTATTATGCAGTTTATGGTGTTGCCTATGATGGTTTTTTTTCAGCATTGAGGACGGCATCGGCAACCCAAAGCGACTCTATGCAGTTCATTGAACTGCAGCAAGGCATCAATAGTTATACAGGGTTCGATGACACGGTGCTGAGCAGCTATAGTCTCACAGAAAAAAGGACAAATTATGGTGGTGATGACTATATCCGTATCTGGTCCGACGGCGTGCGCCGCGTGTTTTTAAAAGCGGCCCTTCCGGATTTGCCTGCGGACAGCCTAATTGACAGGGCAACACTCAGGCTCTATTGCTACAGCGAGAGGTGGCCGAGTGCCACCCGTATGCTATATGCGTATCGAGTAAAGAACCCCTGGGTCGAAGGCAGCAGCCAGTCCAATGGCGCCACGTGGTATGAATTCGATTATCTTGATGACCAGTTATCACAGGAAAATGATTGGGAAACGCAAGGCGGCGATATCGATCGAAGTACAGACTTCGGCTTCGGCGCAAACGGTATTATCGCAAAAAAAATGTTTTCTCAAGGGGGGTGGGTTGAATTTGATATTACCGCATTAGCTAATTTATGGCTCGATGGATCAATGCCCAACCATGGCATCATGATTGAAAGTCTTGAAAAAGGGAACAGTGTGTATTTTTATTCCTCCGAGTACAACGATGCCGCCTATCGGCCAAAGCTTAGCATAACCTATCATTCCCAGCCTCAAGACACTCCTGAGTCTGACTTCTTTATAAGGCTTCAACAAGACGTCGATGATTATGACGGCTTCAGCGATACCATTTTAAGCAGCTATAGCCTCAAGGAAAAAGAAAATAATTTCGGGGGTGAAAAATATCTTCGAGTATGGTCAAAGGGTGTCCGTAAGGTATTGATAAGCGCCGATCTTTCAATTCTTCCCGCAGACATCACGATTCAACAGGCCAATTTGCGGCTGTACTGTTACCAATGGTCTTGGCCAAGCACAAGCGGAATACTTCAGGCAAACCCCGTTATTCAACCATGGATTGAGGGGAGCGGGACCTTCAATGTCGGTTCCTTTGACGGTGCAACCTGGTTTGAATACGATTATGTGGATGGTCAAGCATCTGGTGCGGGGGATTGGCAGAGCCCGGGAGGGGACATCGATATGCAGTGGGATTTCGGCTATGGCGCGAATGGGGTCGTGAGTGAAGCATTTCTGTCTGAAAATGCCTGGGTCGATTTTAATATCACGCAAATCGTGAAAGACTGGCACGCAGGTGTGATGCCCAATTACGGTTTGCTGATATCAGGCATCAGGAAAGGAGAGGACCATGCCATGTTCTTCTCCATAGACTCTGATGAAATCGAATTTCGCCCGATCATTGAAATGATCTATACCAAAAACTGAGAAAAGCGATCGTTGGAGGTAGATTCGTTCCGTTGTTTCTGATGAAAGTCCTTTCGACTTGATTTCGACATGCGATTGCCTTGGCTGATGATTCACAAGCAGGCAACATGGGGGACCGCTTTCCTCAAGTATTGCATTGGCCAAGATGATGCATACTGTAACAAGCACGTTTCAAGGAGGGCTTTCATGCGACCATCCTCAATACCTGCCGGTCAGGGCAGGGCGTGGTCGGCCTGGCTCACGATGACGCATCTGCTGTTGTGCTTGTCGGTGCTGCCGCTGCATTTGGCGCGCTACCCGTTAACGCAATCGCTCTATTACTGGTGGGTGGCGCCCTTTGATGCGGTTGCGCTGCTGGCAGCCACACCGCTCTATTTGAGCGCTGCGCTGGCGGCCTGGGGATTCGGTCTGACGTTGCTGGTGTCGGCCACCGAGGCCGTGGCCCTGACCTATTTGGGGCTGCTGAGCATTACCTGGCCCATGACATGGCAGTCGCCGTCGGTAGCCGACCTGTGCAGTGCGCTGACGGTGGCTGCGCGAATTCCAGTGGGGTGGTGCCTTGTGGCGGTACTTCGGCCGCCCGCAGAGAGAATCAGAGGGTGCCTCCCATGAGCGGCGGCAGACCACTTCCGCAGCCGGCCGCACGGCGGTGGTTTGCCTTGCTTGGCCTGCTGATGGCGATCACAGGGTTGATTGGCGTGGGACTTCTCCCATGGCGCTATCCCTCCTCATCCCTGCTTTATAAATTCGGTCCGGACCGCTCACTGTTGCTCGTGGGCAAAACGATCGGCTTGGTCGCCGGTGCCCTGTTGCTTGTGCAATTGGTATTGGTCGCGCGCCTCCCCGCCCTGGAACGTATGGTATCCCAAAACCGCCTGATCGCCGCGCATCGCGTGGTGGGCATCACCCTGGTCGGCATGGCGGTCGTTCATCCGCTGCTGATCTTTTCTTCCGATGATCTAAGGACCATTCCCGTCTCTTGGGAGTACTGGCCGGAAATCGTGGGCGCATTCGTGTTGATGGCCTTTTTGGCCATGGCCATGACGGCTGTGGGGCGGGCGTTTTTTCGGCTGCCGCATCACCTGTGGAAGATCGGTCATCGACTGGTGGTTTTGCCTTTGATGGCGGTATTGGTGGTTCACGTGTTTTTCGTGAACGATGGTTACGCATCAGGCGTGCCGCTTGTCTTCCTGATCGCTTTAGTCGTCTGTTTCGCACTGGGTTGGATTTGGGTGGCTGTTCGTCCCTTGCGGCGTTTTCATCTGCACCGGGTGGTGTCCTCGGCACCAGCGGGCGACAGTGCGATTACCGTGACGTTGCAGCCATTAAACGGTCGCGGCCTGTCCCATGCCCCCGGTCAGTTTGTTTACCTGCGTTTTCGGAGCCGGGCGCTCTCCTTTGAGGAGCATCCCTTCACAATAGCTTCCGCGCCCGAAGCGCAGGCGCAATTGCGCGTTACCATCCGATGTTGCGGGGATTGGACCCAAAGGGTGGGAAACGTGTCATCCGGCGACCTGGCGGCTGTGCAGGGACCTTTCGGCCTTTTCAGTCCAGAGGCCATCAAAGGCTGGCGCCGACTGATTCTCATCGCCGGTGGCGTCGGGATCACGCCCATGCTCAGCATCCTGGCGCATCTGGCAGCGGTCGGGGACCAACGGCCATTGACCCTGATTTGGAGCAATCGTACCCGGTCCGGCCGGGTGCATGCCGAGCAGATCGATGATCTGGGCCGTCGCTTGAACCATTGCCGGATCTATCACCTCTTCAGCCGCGAGCCGGAGGCCGGACAACAGTACGGCCGCATCGACCGGCAGCGGCTATCCCAATACCTCGGTGTCCACCAACCCGGCACATATGTGTTCATTTGCGGTCCGGCGGGGTTCATGCCAACGGTGCAACACGCCTTGGGCCGCCTGGGCTATCCGTCTACCGCCATCATGACCGAGCGGTTTCACATGTAACCATTCCAAAAAAGGAGGAAACTATGAAACGTTATCTCGTGTCTCCATTGATCATCGTCGGATTGATTGCCGTGTCTTTGCTTTCGCCGGCGTTGGCGAGTGAGTGGACCATCGACATGGCCCATTCGGGTATTTATTTCGATATCAATCACATCTTTTCCGCCACGCGTGGTAATTTCGGCGAATTTTCCGGCAGCATTCGTTTCGATCCAAACGACCTGGCCGCCGGCAGCATTCAAATGACCGTTCAAACCCAAAGCATCAATACGCAGAACACCAAGCGCGACAATCATCTCCGCGGCGACGCGTTTTTCGCGGTGAGCCAGTATCCCCTCATGACATTCAATAGCAGTGCCTTCGAGCACAAAGGAGGAGATACCTACATGGTCAAGGGCAGCATGACGATCAAGGATGTGACCCGGCAGATCGAAGTGCCTTTTGTCTTCCATGGCATCAAGGACAATCCATTGCAAAAGGGGAAACAGGTTGCCGGTTTTGACGCTCGATTCACCATCGACCGTCTGGCTTACCATGTCGGCGACGGAAAATATGTTAAAATGGGTGTGATTGGTCAGGATGTAACTGTTTTTATCACGCTGGAGGTTTTGCGGGACAAATAGTGTCTATCTTGATTTAGACCGTAAGCTACCCTATTGTGGATGGGCGCGAAACGGGACCGGGATTGAAATATTGGCGTTGACGCCGCATTCTGACTGTAAAGACAGGTTTTTATGACAACACTCCCTGATTCTATTCATTGCACCCATTGCGGCGAAGGGGTCAAGCCCCATTGGCGGATCTGCCCGGCTTGTGAGGCGCGGTTGCAGGACTTGTGCTGCCCGTTGTGTGCCGAGCCGGTGAAAGACAACTGGAAGCGCTGCCCGGAGTGCGAAGCCGTGCTGATTTGTCCCCGATGCCAAGGCCGCATTCCAAAAGCACACCGCGGGTGCCCGCAATGCGTCGCCCTGCCGGAGGGACCGGCGCCACTGGACCGAGACGACGCGCCATCGATGGCCGAGCCGGTATGCGGCATCGAATTGATCCACGTACCGGGCGGTTCCTTCGACATGGGCGATACCTTTGGCAGCGGCGCGGACAACGAGCAGCCGGTGCACCGGGTGGCATTGGCATCCTTTTACATCAGCCGTCACGCGGTTACCCAGGCGCAATGGCGGCGCCTCATGGGTGACAATCCATCCAAATCCAAGGACCGGGATCGTCCGGTGGAGCAAGTGAGCTGGGATGAGGTGTTGCGTTTCATCGATAAGCTCAACCGGTCCCATTCCGGCACGGGTGTCTTTGATTTGCCCACCGAGGCTCAGTGGGAGTACGCGGCCCGCAGTGGCGGCCGGCGGGAACTTTACGCCGGTGGTGAAGATATCAACGCGGTGGCCTGGTATGAACGCAACAGCCAGGGGCGACCGCATCGCGTGGGCGCCAAGTCCGCCAACGGGCTTGGGCTTTTTGATATGAGCGGTAACGTTTGGGAGTGGTGCCGGGATGCTTACGCAGCCGATGCCTACGCGCACCACCCCGGCAAAGAACCCTATGTGGACTTGCCGGTGGCCGATCGGGTCATCCGCGGCGGAAGCTGGCACCTGGATGCCTGGAGCGCGCGATGTGCCCGGCGTTTCGGTTGCGCCCGTGATTTTTTAGGGCCGGGACTGGGCTTTCGGATCGTTATGAAAGGGGCTACGCCTCTTCCGGGGTAACGGCGGGCAGGTAGATGTTTACTCTGGTGCCTTTTCCGAGTTTGGAATCAACGCCGATCCACCCATTATGGTTTTTTATAAAACTGGAGGCCGCCGCCATGCTGAGGCCCCGGCCTTCGAACTTCGTTGAAAAAAACGGCTCAAAGATCCGACGTAACGTATCCGGGTCCATGCCCGGGCCATTGTCTTGAATACGGATGTAAAGAAATTTGCCCGAATTCGGGGCGCCGGCCAAGCTGCAGCCGGTGACGGCGTTAGCCTGGATCGAGATGACACCGTTATCGGCGATGGCTTCGTTGGCGTTTTCGATAATGGCCAGGATCGCCATGCGCATTTGGATCATGTCCGCCTGCACCCATATCGGCCCCTCAGCCAGTTCAAGGGATAGCGTGGCAGAGTCTTTCACGGCCCGTTTTATGGTGGGCATGGCTTCTTGAAAAATCTCTTTCAGGGTCACCATCCGGGTAGTGAGATTGCCGCCGTGTGAATAGGCCAACAGATTCTTCGTCAGATAGCCCATACGCTCGGCAATGGGGTGGACACGTTCGATATAGGATAGGATTTTCGTTGGGTCGTCATTGCTTATCGCCATCAAGTCAAGGTAGCCGATCAATGAGGTTAATGCATTGTTGAAATGATGCGCGATCCCTCCGGCCAGCTTGGCGATGGCCTGGGTATTCTGGGTTTGCAGCAGTTGTTTTTCATAGCCTACGATGTGCTGCGTTTTTTCTTCAATGGACCGCTGCAATTCCCCGTTTCGGCGTTTCATCAGCCGGGAATAGACGATGCTTTCAATGCCGTTTGCCGCATTTCGAAGAATAATGGAAAGAATTTCGAGGGAGGCATCCGGGAGCCTGTGCTTTCGAGGTGGAAAAATACCGATGAACATGCCCCTGATGCGTGAGCATGTCGCCATCACATGCAAAAAGAGTTGACGGTGTCCATCCGCGGAGTAAAGGGCGATGCCGCGCCGTTCACGCATGGCCCATGCCACGGTGCCGTTGTCGATGAGGATGCTCATCTCACTTTCGATGGTTTGACGCGCATCGTTCGGCCGGCAATTGGCCAGTTTCAGATCGGCGCTTTCTTCATCAACCAGATAGATACCGGTGGCGTCAAATTCGATGAGCTTTTCGATTCGTGCGGCCGCCTCCGATACAATCATTAACGGATCGTACTGTTGATTGACTTCTTTTTGAAAATCACCCAATGACAGTGCCAATTCGATGGCATGATGAACGAACTGGCGGCCGGCCTCATCCGGATCGGGATCCGGTGTCGTATGGCCTGCTTCATGGTGATGATTCAGCATATCCGTTAGCTTTCAAATAGGATCTCAAGGGGGGCAAGCTGTTGGCTGACTTGTCGGATGACCGTATGAAGCGTATGTGGGCCAATGCCGATGTCATCCGGCACGGTCGGATCGGCGCCGGGAATGGATCGTTCGCCACTGCTTCCGATGCCGAGGCCGTGTGCCAATAGATCGGCAAATTGAACAATTCCGGCTCCTTTTGGAGAGGCAGCCTTGTTGGGCGAATGGTGATGAACGATCATGTCTTCCAGCTCAGAAGGCAGGTGCCATTTTTTAAGCAAGAGGCGTGCGATTTGAGTGTGGTTGAGTCCCATGACCTTCTTTTCAGCCGCGAACACGCAACTGTTCGATGCCATTGCCGTGTACAAGGTCTCCCGTGCATATTCGGGAAAATACTTATACACGATCAGTTTGCCGATATCGTGCAGCAAGCCTGAAACAAACAGTTGTTCCGTCTCGAGCAGGTTGTTCAGTGCGGCGATAACCCTTGCGGTCAGGCCGGCGGTCAGGCTATGACGCAAGAAGCCCTGCATATCGACCAATTCTTCCGGAATATCTTTAAACGATTGCATCACGCTGATGCCCAGTGCGATACTGGAGATCTGCTTTGTTCCGATGATGGTCACGGCGCGTGAAATGCGATCGATCTTGGAAGGAAATCCATAGAAGGCGGAATTCACGATTTTCAATAATACGGCGGACAGACTCGGGCTTTTGTTGACTACCCGGGCCAAATCATTGGACGTGGATCTATCGTCGGCGATGACTTGGTTCAGCTCGGTGACGATAAACGGAGCCTCCGGCAGTACTTCATCAAGTTTTTGAATCCGTTTTTTGATGGAATGCGGCCCTTTGGGTGCTGTGCCGGCACTTGTCCGGGGTGGAATCAGAGATTCGGGCGGCAAGAGATCGTGCTGGAGGCGATACGCCTGAGATGCCTGGTAAATCTCCTGAAAAATCGGATGTTCCAGATTCAGATGCTTGAAGACGGTGTCGAGCGCCTGTTTTACAGATGCTTCCTTTTCCGGATCAGCAGCATGAAACGCTTTTGACCGCCCTTTTACGTCGCCTATGATTTTGACTTGATTCACCCCCCAGATCTTAAGCACCCGAATGTGCTTGGGAACGATCTGTTGCCCTTTGGACAGGAGCAACCGGGTATTGACGTCAAAAACGTCCTCGCTCAATACCATACCCGGCTCCAGGTCATCCACTGCAATAAAAGCCATCTTGCACGAATCTCCCTGATCGTTTGTGGCCACAAACAGGTATCGGTGGCACCCCTGCCCCATGACCCTGGATAACCCATTATCGGCCATCAGCCACAATACTTAAGGCGGTGCGTCCGGGTGTGAAAGCCGGAAAACAGCATCATCACCAGAGGCCATTGACACATCGGACATTGGACAAACACCTTGACTTTGCCGTTGCCGGTACTGTATAAAACCTGACTGCGCAAGCGGCTTTAAAGCGATTGCCGGAAAGGAATATACCCTATTGCGCCGGATTTTTTTCTGTCTTCAAGGCCTGACAAAGGACGCATACGGTCTGTATTCGGCCTTTGACACAACGCACAAGACGGGAAAAAAGACAAGCAAGAGGGTATATGCTCTGACAGAAATCGCCCAAGGCCTTAATAGGGAAGACGGTGCGAATCCGTCGCGGACCCGCCGCCGTAACCGGGGACAAACGCCGTAACTCGCCACTGTTCGATGGAATGGGAAGGCACGGCTAGTAGGATGATCCGGGAGCCGGAAAACCTGCTTGCAGCGGCAAGGACGGTGCGGTGCCCCGTGGCAAAGGGTAGATCGCATACACCAGGGATTAAAAACGGTATCCTCGGACCCCAAGGGGTTCGGGGTTTTTTTTTAGCGCAAACGATGCAACCATGACAACCGAAGTCGAACGATCACAGGATGGCGCCAACATCCACCGCTGCTTTTGGGCCATGACCATCGGTCTGGTCCTTTTGCTGTTGGCGGAGGTGGTTTTTGCCACCGGGGCCGGATTCATCCGGATTCCCTTCCGGGATGTGGTGCGCATCATGGCCGCCGAGTTGACGGGCATGGAGCATCTGGCGGCCCAGGTGGAAGCGTTGTCTCGGGTCGTGGTCGCGGATGTGCGCTTGCCGCGCATCGTCACCGCCGCCCTGGTGGGCGGCGGCCTGGCCGTCTCGGGCGCCATGTTCCAGGGCATCCTGCTCAATCCCCTGGCCGATCCGTACACCCTGGGGGTGTCGGCCGGGGCCGCCTTTGGCGCCTCCCTTGCGCTGTGGTTGGGGATCACCGGCCTGGGCATTTGGTCGGTGCCGCTGTTCGCCTTTGCCGGCGCGACGGCTACTTTGGCGGCGGTCATTTACCTGACTGCCGGCAGCGGAGATTTCTCCTCCTCGGGGTTGATTCTGTCCGGCATCATCGTGGCGGCGATCCTGTCCGCCGGCGTGAGCCTGGTCAAATACCTGGCCGACGAGCAGGTGGGCATCATCATCTTTTGGCTCATGGGCAGTTTCGTGGCCAAGACCTGGGCCGAAGCCGGCGTGGTGGCCGTGGCGCTGGCCGCGGGGTTGGCCGTGGCCCTCTTTTTCAGCCGGGATTTGAACCTGTTGGCCCTGGGCGCCCGAACAGCGGGTTCTTTGGGCGTATCGCCGCGCCGTGTTTCATTGGTTCTGCTGGTGGTGGCCTCCCTGGCCGCGGCGGTTTGCGTGGCGGTGTCGGGCATTATCGGCTTCGTGGGGTTGCTGGTGCCGCATATGGTGCGTTTTGTCACCGGGCCCGACCATCGGCGCCTGATTCCCGTGTCTGCCCTGCTGGGCGCATGCCTGTTGCTGGGCGCCGATACGACGACGCGCGCCCTGCTGCCCCAGGAAGTGCCCATTGGTGTCATCACGGCGCTTATCGGCGGGCCGTTCTTCTGCTACATGTTGCGCCGGCAACGCTTGGGAAGGGAATAGCGATGTTCGAACTGGCGCATATTTCCTTTGCCCACGGCGCCAAGACCGTTATCGACGATGTATCGTTGCGTCTGACACGGGGGTGTTTCTACGGCATCATTGGGCCCAACGGCAGCGGAAAGACCACCCTGATCGACCTGTTGACCGGCCATTTGCGGCCCGACAGCGGTCGGGTGCTGTTGGACGGCCGTGATCTGCGCGATTTTTCCCGCAAGGCGTTGGCCCGGCGAATCGCCCTGGTTCCCCAGGATTTCCGCATCAATTTCCCCTATTCATGCCGGGAAGTGGTCATGATGGGGCGCTATCCGCATATCCCCCGTTTCACGGCGCCCGCGGCGGCGGACCGGCAAATGGTGAATTCAGTGCTGCGGCAGGCGTCATTGACCGAATTTGCGCACCGGCCGGTTCATCAGCTCAGCGGCGGCGAGCGCCAGCGGGTGGTCTTCGCCCGCAGCCTGGCCCAGGATACCGAGGCGCTGTTGCTCGACGAGGCCACGGCCAACCTGGATGTGCACCACGCGCTGGCGCTGCTCGACTTGGCCGCCGGCCGGGCCGCGGCCGGTCGCCTGGTAGTGGCCGTGCTGCAGGACATCAACCTGGCGGCCATGTATTGCGGCCGGTTGGTGGTAATGCAGGAAGGCCGGGTCTTTGCCCATGGCCCACTGGATGAGGTGTTGACCGAACAGACCCTGCATGCGGTGTTTAAAGTCAAGGCCCGCGTGGCCCGGCACGCTTTTTCGGGCGCCCGGCAGGTGGTGTTTCAGCGAGAGGCGGTGGTTTGATGCGCCGACTTTTACGCTATCTGATGAGCCTGGTGCTGGTGTGGCCGGCATGGATGGCGGTGGCTGCGGCCGAAGCGATAGTCGTGGACGATGGCGGTCGCCGGATCACCGTTCAAAGGCCGTTTGCCCGCATCATTTCATTGTACGGCGCTCATACGGAAAATCTTTTTTTCCTCGGCGCCGGCGGGCAGATCATCGGCAGGGCGCGCCATGACGATTGGCCGCCGGATGCCGCCGCCAAGCCGGTCTTTTCCTATCACGACCACTTGGAGAAGTTCCTTGCCGTTCAGCCCGACCTGGTGCTGATCCGTCCCATGATCGACCGGGGGTACAGCCGTCTGATGGCCCAGTTGGAGCGTCACGGCATCACGGTGGTCTCGCTGCAGCCCAACACAGTGGCGGAGATGTTCGCTTACTGGCGTACATTGGGCGCGCTGGTCGGCCGGGAAACCCAGGCCGAGCGCATGGCGGCGCAGTTCCAGACGCGCGTGGCGGCCATTCGCCGGCTTACAGGCGCTGTCCCGGAGAAAAAACGGGTCTACTTCGAGGCCATCCACGGCCGCATGCGCACCTTTGCGCCGGGCAGCGGCGCCCTGTTTGCCCTGGATGTCGCGGGCGGCATCAACGTGGCCGGCGACGCCGTTCCCCGGCGGGGAACCACCATCGCCGATTTCGGCAAGGAGCGTCTCCTTGCCCGGGGCGATTCGATCGATGTCTACCTGGCCCAAGTGGGGCCCATGAACCGGCCCACCGTGGCCATGATCAAGAACGAAGCCGGCTATGAACTGATACGGGCCGTGCGCGACGACCAGGTGTTTCTCGTCGAGGAGCAATTGGTCTCCCGGCCCACCATGCGTATGTTAAGCGGCATTTGCCGGATCAGCCGCATCCTCTATCCCCGGCTGTTTACCGACACGCCGGACGCGGCGGCATGTGGTGCCGATGATGATGCGGTCCGGGTCGGAAGAATGGAGTAAGGAAGGCAAAAAATGACCACAGGAACTTTATACGGTATTGGCGTGGGACCCGGCGATCCGGAGCTGATTCCCCTGAAGGCCGTGCGCGTGCTCGGCCAGGTGGACCTGGTGTTCACCGCCGCTTCGACCAAAAACGACTACTCCCTGGCCATGGAGATCGTTCAGGCGCACATTCCCGCCGGCACGCCCGTCGAGCGCCTGGAGTTTCCCATGTGCCGCGAGCAAGCCCGCAAGGAGGAGGCTTGGCGCCAGCATGCCGAGCACATCGCCGGCGCGTTGCTGGCCGGCAAATCGGCCGCCTTTCTCACCCTGGGCGATCCGCTGACCTACTCCACCTATGGATACGTGCTGCGCCACCTGAAGGCCGGTTGGCCCCAGCTTGACATTCACACCATCCCGGGCATCACCTCCTACCAGGCCGCGGCGGCGGCCATCAATCAACCGTTGGTGGAGGGTGAGGAGTCGTTGGTGGTCCTGTCCGGCGTCCACGGCGGTGAGAAATTGCTGGAGATGACCCGCGCGCCGGAGAACGTGGTTTTCATGAAAGCCTACCGCAATGTGGACGGTATCTGCGAGGCCCTTGAACAGGTCGGCATGGCCGACGGCAGCGTGGCGGTTTCCAACTGCTCCCGACCGGACGAGCAGGTCTACAACGATCTGTGCGGCTTGGAACGGCGTCAGCCGAACTATTGGACCTTGATCATCGCCAAACGCAAGGACCATGGGACGCAAGGGTAGGCCATCGTCGAAGGGCCGGTCGCTTGCAGTGGCCCTGGTCTTGTCGGCCGCCATGCTGGCCGCCGGTCTGATTCTTCTCCCGGGGATCGACGCCGCCACGGTGGGGCGCAAAGTGGCGCTGCCGCTCATGCGGCTGCTGGTAGTCATCACGCTGGGCCTGGCCGTGGGACAGACCATCGAGGCGGCCGGATGGACGCGGGCGCTGGGGATCTTGGGGGCGCCGCTGTTCCGCTTTGCCCGCCTGGGCCCGCAATGCAGCGCCACCTTTACCACGGCTTTTTTCTCGGGTGCGGCCGCCAATGCCATGCTGTTCGATTTTTTCCAAGAGGGCAAGATCGATCGTTCCCAGCTCTTTTTAACCAACCTGGCCAATCAACTGCCGGCCTTTTTTCTTCACCTGCCCACCACGGTGTTTATTGTGCTGCCCCTGACCGGGTGGGCCGGCGGGTACTATTTTACCATCACCTTTCTGGCGGCCTTGGCGCGTTTTTTCCTCGTTCTGGTGGTCGGACGGCTGCGTCCGAAGCAGCACGCCGGCGCCGGTGATTCGGTTTCGTCCGCCCGACGTGCGGCGCCGGCGGACGGCGGCATCCTGCAGGGTATCAAAACCAGGCTGCCGGTCCGGCTCATGGGTGTCGCCACCTACGTCGTTCCCATTTACACCGCCGTGGCGCTGCTCAATATGGCCGGCCTTTTCACATGGACTCAGCAGTGGGTGGCGC
>JABDRH010000229.1 GCA_013041835.1 Desulfatitalea sp.
GAAGGAAGCAGCGCCGGTCGAGCGTAGATATCGGCGTGCGGCATTGAGTCCGCGAATGGAAAGCAGGCGGCTGCGGTCGCCGGACACCACATAGTCCACCGTGCCGCCACGCACCTGCTTGAAGCGCAGGTAAAAGCCGTCCGTTTTGATCACCGGGTCCTGCAAGGGGATGGCAAGCACGCGCGTTTGGGTGCGGGTGGCGATGTCAAGGGCGATGCGGGCCTTGATGGCGGCCACTGCCGCCAGGGGCACACCGGATTTGAGCCGGATGGTTTTAAAGGCCTGTATCTCTGCCGGCCCATCGCTTTTTTTCAGAACGGCCGGCTCGCTGTTGATCTCCCGACCACAGTACTCGTCGCGCAGCAATGCTTTGCCTTGTCGGTCGGTCACCGCGGTGATGGCCACCGTCCCGCTGCCACCGATATCCGCATCAGGCACATTGGGTATTTGACGGCCCGTAATGCGCAATTCGATCTCGACGAGTTCCCCGGGCGTCAGGCGCACGGCGTGAACTGTGGCCGCCAGGGGGCCGGAACGCCAGGCATACCGTTCACCATGCCGGGATTCATAGGCGGGCAGGTCGGCAAGATCCACCTCGGCCGGATAGGGGCCCGCGTCCGTGTCAACCATCTCCTCAGGTGGCCGTGATCCGGGTGACCCGCTGTCGACGCTCATGAAGGCCCCCCAGCCTTCATTGGATATCTCGTTGGCAGCAGCGACCAGTCCCTGGTCCAGCGTCAGCGCCGCAGTCAATTGCCCCGGCACTTCGTCCACGACCAGACGATCCATGAAAAGCGGCACCACTCGGCTTTTTCCGGCCGTGCGCCCGGCCAGGTGCTGCCGCAGCTCGGCGGCGGTGTCGGCGACCCACTGCTTGTCCCCTGTGTTGACCCGCATCTCCACCTTGAGGCCCGGCGGCAATATCTGCCCGGCGGCACCCAAAAACACCGATTGCACGGAGGCCATCTGGGTCTGCATTCCCTGAAGCAGCCTCCCCCCCATGCCGGGCACGGCCCGGGCCGCCTGAACGGGTTTGAACAATCCCAGGCTGGCCAAGTGGGAGGCGCGGTAGGCCGTCCAGCGCGAATCCACCGCGTCAGACACGGTGTTGTTGTTCAGGGCCTGCCGGATGTCAGCCATGCGATCCGGAAGGCTGATGAGCACGATACCGGGCGCAATCACCGCGGCACGCTCTACAGAGTATGCGCAGGTCACCCGATCCAACTTCTTGAACAACAGCACCGATGTGCCGTTCAGTCGCTCGGTGGTGGTTTCATAGGTTTCTTCCAAAAATTGCCGAATTCTTTCAGGATCAAATTTGCCCAGGATCACCATGGCAAGATAGACGCCTCCATCCGGAACGGCGTTCAAGGCGAAGACGATTTGATCCACATCGATTCGCGGGTTGATGCCAAAACGCCGCAGATCGTTCAGCAGACGGGATCCATAGGGAGCCGCCAGTTCTTCAACTGAAGACATGCGGCCGGCCAGACGTTCGAGTCTTGAGATTTGGGCCACGTTCACATGCCCGAGAAAAATGGTCTCCTGACTGAACAAGGCCTGTTCGGCCTGCGCCACAGTGGCTGGAACGGAGCTGTCAAACAAGGTGTGCAGATAGTAGGAAAGCCCGCCGCCCGTCATCAACAGCAGCAGTGCCGCAGCCGCCGCAACCCACACCAAACGACGCCGGTGCACTTGGGTATGGCGCTTCATTTTCAACGACGGTGTGACGTCCGGCGCTTTAGCGTTTATCGGTTCCTCGGACTGATCCACAGTCGCGGTTGACCGGACGAAGATCTGCCCGGCGGATGGTGTCGCCGCGATGCCGGACGCGGGTGTCTCCGCCACAGGCGCCACCACCACGACGAGCCCGGCATCGCGCAGTCGGACTTGAAATTCACGAGCGATTTCCAGCCGATCGAACTGCTTCACCGTGACAGGTTTGTCTGAAAAAAAGGTCGCTTCGGCCTTTTCAAGGGATATGCGGCTCATATCGGCCAACGTCTGCAGGGTTTGCGCATGTGTGCGCCCTGCTTTCAGTTTGCCTTCAAAGACGATCTTATACGCCATGGAACGGGCTCCTAAAGGTCGATCTTATACAGTTTCATTTTGCTCAACAGCGACGGATGGCTGATCTCTAGCAGCCGCGCCGCCTGTGTCCGATTGCTTTCAGTGGCCTTCAAGGCCCGGATGATCATCTCCTTTTCCATGATCTTCTGGGCGCTTTTAATGGAGTATCCGGCAAACACTCCCGCCACTGGGCGTCGGGAGCCCGCGCCGTCCAGATTCAGGGCAAAGTGTGCAGGCCGCAGTTGATTCCCCTCGGCCAGCACCATCGCCCGCTCCAGGACGTTTTCCAGCTCGCGTACGTTGCCGGGCCAGTCATGTTTGAGCAGGCCGGACATGGCCTCGGGGGCAATCCCTTTAACCTGCCGTTCAAGTGTGGCGTTGAACTGTTCGATGAAGTGGCGGCATAATAGCGGAATATCTTCCGTGCGATCGCGCAGGGGCGGCAACGCGATCGTAAGCACGTTGAGCCGGTAGAACAGATCCTCCCGAAAGCCGCCCTCGGCCACCATTTGCTCCAAGTTACGCGAGGTGGCGGCCACCACGCGCACATCCACTTGCCGGGCGACGGCCTGTCCCACGGGGCGTACTTCGCTCTCCTGCAGGACACGCAACAGCTTGACTTGCAGTTGGGGCGGCATTTCTCCGATCTCGTCCAGGAAAATCGTGCCGCCGTGAGCCTCCACAAACAGCCCCTTTCTGGCATGGTCAGCGCCGGTGAAGGCGCCCTTGGTGTGGCCGAATAGCTCACTTTCCAGCAGGGTATCGGGAATGCCACCGCAATTGACCGGCACCAGGGGCATCTGCCGCCGCGGTCCGTTCTGGTGGATGGCCCTGGCGACCAGTTCCTTGCCGGTGCCGCTTTCGCCGATAATCAACACCGTCGTGTTATAGGGCGCTACCTTGGCGGCCAGCTCGAAGACGTCACGCATGGCGGCGCTGCGGGCAATCATACCGCCGAACCGCCCGCGCTCCTCATACTGCTGAATCCGTGCCCTGAGCTGCAAGTTCTCCTGCTTGAGCCGGTCACGCTCTTCCGCTTTTTTGATGGCCAGCCGCACTTCGTCGCTCTTAAACGGCTTGGTGATAAAATCGTAGGCTCCCAACTTCATGGCTTCCACGGCCAGATCGATCGTGCCATAGGCAGACATCATGATAATGGTGGCGCCGAGGTTGCCGGCTTGCCGGACCGCCTTGAGAAAAGCCATGCCGTCCATGCGGGGCATCTTGATATCGCATAGCACGAAGTCAAAGACAGTGGCGGTCAGCTTCTCCAAACCGACGCGGCCATCCGGGGCCGTGTCCACGGCATAGCCTTCCCGCTTGAGCATGCTCGACAACATGTGCCGCATGTTCTCTTCATCATCGATGATCAACACGCCGATGGTGCGTTTGGTCTGTGCGGCATCTTGGGTCATGGTGCATGTTCCTCATCAGAGCGTCGCCTGTTTCCCGGGATCGTTCCTGGCGCATCGCCGACGGTGGTGGTGATGATGGGCAAACGGATGGTCAGACAGGTGCCGAGGCCGGGCCGGCTCCGGGCTGAAATCGTTCCCCCCGAACGCTCTATGATCATAAAACTGACCGACAGCCCCAGGCCGGTCCCCTTGCCCGGTTCCTTGGTGGTATAGAACGGATCGAAGATGTTGTCCAATTGTCCTTCGTCCATCCCTTCGCCGTCGTCCTGGAAAGAGACCACGAGTTGGGGCTCGCCCTCATCCCCATCTTCTGCGGATTTTACCATGCGGGTTGCAATGCAGATGGTGCCACCGGTTTGCCGGCCTGCGGCGCGAATGGCGTCCGCCGCGTTGAGCAGCAGATTGAGAAAAACCTGGCGCAACTGGTCGCCGTTGGACCGGACCGTGTCCTGCCGCGCCGTCAAGCGGGTATCCAAGCGAATATCGGCCATCATGGGCTGGTGGGCCATCACGTTGACGATATCCCGGATCACCGCATGCACTGATGTCGCTTCCTCTTGCGCATCCTTGGGCCGCGCCAGGTCAAGCAACTGCCGGATGATGGTATTGATGCGCTGGATCTCCGTTTCGGCGCGGTCGGCATACTCATCATGCTCGGCCTTGGGTAAATCATCCTGCTTGAGCAGATCCAGGTAGCCGAGCACGATGCCGATGGGGTTTCCGATTTCATGGGCGATGCCCGCGGCAAGACGCCCCACCGAGGCGAGCTTTTCAGCCCGGATCATCTCATCACGGGCCCTGACCAATTCCTTGTTGGCCGCTTCCAGGCACGCCACCGTATCGGTCAACTTGCGTTTATCATCGGAAATACGCTTGAGCATGCGGTTCAGAGAGGAAGAGAGCCGGTTCAGCTCGTTATCGTCTTGGCGAAAGGTAAAAAACAGATCTTCGTCCTGACCATAATCGTCGGCCTGGCGGATGATGTGATCGATGGGTCGTAAGTAAATGCGAAAAATGCGATACAACCCGATGGCCGCCAGTACGATGGTATTGATGATGATGTACAGATAGACCGGCTTATTGAAATGGCGGATCCGCGCATAGACGCCGTCCAGCGGCACCACGGCTGCCACGGCTCCGGCCAGGCCGCCTTCGATGATTAGCGGCACGGCGACCAGAACCGTACGCGTATGGTACCAATATACCGCCCAGGTCACACCGAGAGGGACATCGTCGGCAACCCTATCCCGTATAGCTGCTTCCACCCTGCCGGACAACAGTTCCCTGGGATAGGAAAGACTTGTTTTTGCATAGTGAACCAGCCCGGAAGTATCAACAATCAGCATCGCCGGCCATTGGGTTCCGGGCACCGACGCCACCGCCTCGAGCGAGCGCACTTGCCAATCATCCATGGCCGGGTCCGGCTTACGATCCAGCACCAGCCGGCCCACGGCATTGATGAGGTTGCGCTGCGCCGCCAAGTGTTCCTGCACCATGGCCTTCTGGACGATCACGACCACGAGCAGGTCTGTCACCACGGCGGAAATCAACAGCAAAAACAGCACATGCAAGGCGATTTTGGTTCTGAAACCACGGTGGGCCATGCACGCTCCAGGAGTTTCGGTGCATGCTCCCTGACCGATTCGGGAACATGCAGATTTCAACCATGCGCCGCACAACTTGCCTGATCAATATAACTATCTGGAACCATAGCACATCCACATTTTGATCGCAAATTCGCCTTTTCAAGATCGAGCAGACATTGCTTGACCATCAAACCGCCGCCGAAGCCGGTAAGCGTGCCGTTGCTTCCGATAACCCGGTGACAGGGAACGATAATGGGAATCGGATTTCTGGCGTTGGCGCCGCCCACGGCCCGAACGGCATTGGGATTGCCAATCTTTTCGGCCACCCAGCGGTAGCTGACGGTCGTACCGTAGGGGATGGTCTGCAGGGCCCGCCAGACACGTTGTTGAAAGGGGGTGCCACTCGGGGCAAGCGGCAGGTCGAAGCAACGGATGTGTCCGTTGAAATAGGCGCGTAGCTGGCGCTTGATATCTTCAAAAAAAGATGCATCCCGCCGCCAGGTCTCATCGATGAGGATGGGATGACGGGCGGATTCAAATTCAATGTGGCGCAAGCCCTGTTCGTCGGCCACAAGGGTAAGCCTGCCAATGATGCCGGTATCAAATTCGTCGTAGATCAATTTTAATCTCCTTTCATGCCGAACCTGGCCGACGCAGCCTCTGGAGCCCATACAAAGCTGCGAAAATGGCCAGACCGATCAGGTAGGACCAGTAGGGCGAGCCGCCGAAACCCAGCCACTGGGCCACGTATTTGGGTTGCATGAGAACAAAGGTGACACACAGGAAAAAGGGAATCTCGTAGAACCGGTTGGAGACAATGAACCAGCCTTGGGTGGCCGAGGCAAAGGCAAAGTTGCCGATGCAGGCCATGGCAAAGATCAGCAACCCCAAAGGCCAACTGGTAATGCCGTCCAGGATCAGGTCGGCGTTGAATATGAACATGAACGGCAGTATGGCGGTGCGGATATCGTACATAAAGCCCTGCAAACCGGTGGGAATGGGTGGCGATTTAGCGATGGCGGCGGCGGCATAGGCGGCCAGGCCCACGGGTGGCGTATCGTCTGCCAGAATACCGAAGTAAAAGCAGAAAAGATGGGCCGCCATGAGCGGTACAATGAAATCGTTGACCCGCCCCACTTCCACCAGCGCCGTGGCGGTCAGCGAGGCCATTACAATGTAGGTGGCGGTGGTTGGCAACCCCATGCCAATGATCAGACTGGCCACTGCCGTAATGATCAGCATGAGAAAAATCTTGCCGCCGGACAGAACGGTAACGATCTCGGTAATCAAATTGCCAAGCCCCATGGCGACAACACCGACGATGATGCCGGCGGCGGCCGTGGCCAGGGCGACGGAGACCATGTTGCGGCCGCCCGCGGACAAGGCGCGCAACAGCTCCAGGGCGCCCTGCCGAAATGCAGGCATCATCGGCGTTCTGTTCAGGCAAGCACGAAACGGGTGTTGGGCCAACATGACGATGGCCATCACCCAGATGGCATTAAAGGCCGCCGTGTCTGGCGTGTGCCGCACGACGATCAACTCGTAAAGCAGCATGAACAGCGGCAAGAGGTAGTGGACACCGGAGACGAGGGTTTTAAAAAACGGCGGGAGTTCGCTGCGCGGCATCCCGGTCAGCCCTAGTTTTGACGCCTCGATATGGGTGATGTAAAAAAGGGCGGCATAGGAGGCAAAGGCCGGTATGGCGGCGGCCTTGATCACCGCCACATAGGGCACGTTGACATATTCGGCGATGATGAAGGC
>JABDRH010000235.1 GCA_013041835.1 Desulfatitalea sp.
GAGTGGCTGTTTTTCCTCTCGGTGACGCCGGGGCCCAGGGCCCCTTTGGCGGCGTTGAAGCAAGTCAGGCCGGGCGCCACCTCGGTGTCCGGGTCCTGAAATGCCATCAGCTCCACGAACAGGGGCCGTACATGGTGGGATCATCGTCGCTCAAAAAGACGACATGGCGCCCGGCGGCGACGGGCGTGAGCATTGGGGTTGACAAAGGGGCAATTTGTTTATTATATATCGCCGTCGAGTCAACGGGGCTAGGAAAGCTCCAAGGCGGCAAGCTGCTGAAACGATTGCTTCGAAGCCCATCGATAGCGTAACAGCGAAAGGACGATTGGAAGGGTTTTCGAATTTAGCGCACGCATCGCGTATAAAAGCAAAAGCTTAAATAGAAAAGCTTAAATAGAAAATAGATAGATAACAAGGCCGGGAAGGTCGTCTTGGGAAGCATTCCCATCATCGATCTTCCCGGCCTTTTTTTGTTGCGGGGCTTGAATGATTTTTTCACGGCCGGGGTCATGGCGGCCCGCGGAAAATTGAGCGCGCAGGTGAAACCGATAGCGATGAAACAACCACCCGACGGCAATCAGGGCCGGTTACACACGGCCGCCGCCCGGACCAACACCGTGGCGTTGGATCGATCCCGGCAGGGGGATTATGGACCGCTGCCGTGCCGACGCAACCGAAGCACCTGGTTGTGGGCCACTTTAGTGGCGACAGGGATCAACATAGCGCTGTTCATGCTGATGCCCCATCTGCTCCACTCCTCACCGGTGAAGCCATCGTTTGATACACTTTTGCCCCAGGTCCAGCTCGTGCGCCTGAAGCGGCCGGACACACCGGTCGAGCGAAAACCGCCCCGGCCGCCCGAGCCCCGAAAACAGCGCCAACCGCCGCAATCCCGATCGACCCGACCCGCGCCGCACCCACCGAAGTGGTCGCTTGACCTTGATACCCGCCTGCCTGCCGGGCCTGAAACACTGGCACTGCCGGCCTTTGACACGCATTTGCAGGACCTTGGTCTTGATGAACACTTCGGTGTGGGCGATCTGGACCGCCCCTTCACGCCTTTGACCCGGATGCCGCCTATCTATCCCATGGCGGCCAAGCGAAGAGGAATCGAAGGGTGGGTCACGGTGCGGTTCGAGGTCAACGAGAAAGGCGTTGTGGACCAGGTCACCATCATTGAATCCCAACCGCCGGACACTTTCAACGACAGCGTGACGCGCTGCATGCGCGGCTGGCGGTTTCAACCCGGAACGGTAGAGGGCCAGCCTGTCAGGGTGTGGGCCGAAACCACCATCCACTTCAAACTGGATTAAGCCGATGAAAAGCGAACATGCCAAACGCCTTCGACATCCCGTGATCACCCTGCTGGCCGCCGGAATGGCCATCGTTTTTTTTGCTGGATCGGCCTGCGCCGGGCAGCGTGGCCGGGATTTGCCGGCCGCGGTTCGGGTCGTGCTCGACCAGGTCAACCGCTTCATCGAAACGGCGGATTACGATAGTGCCGTCCAACGGCTCACCGCCTTTCAGGCCAGGGGAGGCCCACCGCCCGCCGAAAACGATACGACCAGCGTCTACCACCACCCCATGATCGATCTCGTTCTGGGGAGCTGTTTGCTCCACCAAGAGCGCCATGCCGATGCCGAAGCGGCATTGATCCGGGCGACGCGTCGGATGCCGGAACGTATTGCCGCATGGCTCAACCTGGCCAAGGCCTGCTATGAGCAGGGGAAATTCGCCGAGGCGGCGGTCCATTTTGCAGCGGCCTACGACCACGCCGATGAAAAACAACCCGAATACTTGTACTACAGCGCCGCCGCCTGCCTCATGGCCGAAAAGTACAAGGATGCCGTCGGCGCCTTTGAACGGCTCCTTTCCGACCACCCGCAGCAGATCAAACCGGCTTGGCGGGCGCACTGGGTCAACGCGCTGCTCGCCGACGGCCAGGCCCACCAGGCGTTGCCCCATATTCGAACCCTCATCGAACAGTATGACGGCCAGGAACGCGTTCGGTGGCAAGAGATGCTGCTCCATCAGTACATCCAGTTGGACATGCGCGACCAGGCGCGGGGTTATGCGCACGCTTTGACCC
>JABDRH010000239.1 GCA_013041835.1 Desulfatitalea sp.
GTAGTCATCTTCGAGCCAATCATGAATTCCAAGGTCATAGAGGGGATCGGGATAATACCACATGAGACGCCCCCGCTCCTGGCCGTTGACGACCCCCTTGCCCGCCGCCACCAATCGCTTGGCGTCCTCATAGATGAATTTGGCCACGTCCCGCCCGGCCTCCGTGCCCGATGCGATGAAATTCAGAAAACTGGTGATGGTTCCCAATCTGCCCCCGTGGGGACACGGAGTCATGCGGCGCAGCTCGTTTTCGGCCAACAGGTACTCCTGCTGGGCGTTCGCCAACTCGATGTGGTGTTTGAATTTGTCCCAATCCAGCCGGGTGTTCAGGTTCACTTCGATCTGTTTGATCATCTTCTTTATATGATGAACGATCAGGTCCAGGCCGCGCTCATCCGGAATTTCGGGCATGTCCAGGTAGCAAAACGGCGAATCCATCAGTTTTTCCATCACCTGGTGGCCGCACATGACCGAATCGCAAGGAACCGTTCCCAGGACTACCATGTCAGCCGGTGGCAGCATCTCTTGCAGGGCGAAGCCCAACGTGCCCTTGTCCGTTCCACAGATATCCGAAGGCATGCCGATCTGCTCGGCGATGTCTATATACTCGCCGACGCCATCGGGATCGCAGAATGATACCATGAAGATGGGCACCTCCATGGCAAAGGGTTCCACGTTATCGAAACAAAAGAACATTTCGGGAGAAAGGACACCCGAGTGCCAGAGAATCTTCTTGCCGCCTGAATTTACCGCATCCATCAACTTGTCCACCGTGCCCTCCAGAAGCCCCATGATCTTGACGACGCCGGCATCCCTGGGATCCTCGGTGGCCTCCATGACGGCGGCCATGCTCTGGTTGGCGATCTTGATATCGCCGAAAAACTCCAAGAAATTATCTCGATTGAAACCGACTCGATTGCTTGCCATCGCAGTTGCCTCCTTACTGTATGCGGTCTACTCAAGGCTTTCTAAAAATGCCTGAATCCGGGTTTTCATCTGGCCGACACCGCCGAACCTGTACTCCCGATCCAGCCACAGGGTCGGAATTCCGCTCTCCTTGGCATCCAGGTTGCTCAAAGTCCGTTCCGCGCCGCCCGGCTGGCAAAAGATCATCCGGAAACCGACGATGCCGTCCGCATGCCACTCGGAGACGATGTCCCGGACCCGCTTGAGCCGGTCCTGCGGGTCCGTGCTGCGCGGACAGGACCAGCGCGTAAGATACCGCTTGGCGATGGCCGCCATGGGATCGATGGTTTCGTCCACCATCTCCCACACCTGGCGGGCGCCGAAGCAAAGGCCATCTCCGACCACGACGGCGCCCTGATCCTCGATCAATTTCACGAACTGGGGATCATCCAGCTCTCCGCCGTAGACAAACATCCGTTTGGTTGCACCGGCAAGCGCCACCCGGCCGTTCAATGCTTCGATTAGCTGTTCCAGGATCTTGTTGTATTCCGTCTTGGGCATGGAACCGAACGCCACCGTGACGGCGAGCATTTCGGCTCCGGAAATGGGCGGCTTTTCGGCCTTTCTAAGGTCGTAGAGTTTTCTGAGCAGCGTTCGCGAGGTGTTCACCAGTTTGATTGCCGCCTGCAGCTTCTCATCGGTTATCTGAACGTCATACTGTTTTTCGAGACCCTCTTTCAAACGGACCAACTCTTCCTGGTAATACTGCAATGAAACATCGTCGTCGGGAACGCGCGGGGTGTTCACGAATTCCGTGAAAAAAGTGTGATCGGCGATCTCATGCTTGAACTTGGCATTGCGGAAGGTGTCGCAACTGCGGCGAATCTGATCACATCCGTTGGTGCCTACCAACCCCGACATGAAATCGTATTTTCCCTTGAGCCCTTCGTCGACCACGTGCCTGCAATAGGAGCAATTCAGGCTGTTAAGGTACTTTTCCGCATCCGTGGTCTCCGTGCTTTCCGGCGCTCGGAGCCGAAAGGGCAAAAGGTTTGCCGCAATAAGCAATTCTTCGGGAACATTGGGGCAAAGATATCCGACGATCTTCCCGCCATTTTCTTTCCATGCCTTCATGTATAGATTGTATGTCGATTTTGCAATCTCCAAAAACGGTTTTAGCGCTTTCATTGACAGGCCTCCATATAGTTTGCCTTAATTCAACACAGTGGTTTCCCGCTTCTTTTCGACCTCTATCAGATGCCGATTTCTGGCCAACAACGCGGCACCCAAAGCACCGACGATTTGGGGATCTTCCTTTAGCTGGACGACCTTCATGCCGGCTCTTTTTTCCAGAAGACCGATCAAGCCCTGGTTCTTGGCGCACCCGCCCGTGACCACCAACGATTCCTTGATGCCCACGCGTTTGAGCAAACCGATGAGCCGAACGGCAATGGACTCATGAATGCCCGCCACGATATCCGGCACCGGGAACCCTTCGTTCACCTGGGTGATCACTTCCGATTCGGCGAACACGCTGCACTGGGAAGATATGGTGGTCGGCTTTTCAGCCTGCCCGGACAGCTCGGAGAAGTCACCGACGTCCAAACCCAGGGCGCGGGCCTGGTTCTGAAGGAATCGCCCCGTACCGGCGGCGCACTTGTCGTTCATGACAAACTCGGCGATGCCGCCGTCATCGCGCACGCTGATGGCCTTGACATCCTGTCCGCCGATATCGAGAACAGTTCGGATGGTCGGATCGAGCCACTTGGCCCCCTTGGCATGGCAACTGATCTCGGACACGTTTGCGTTTGCGAAGGAAAAATTCACCCGTCCATATCCGGTACCCATCACAAAGGTGATGTCATCTTCCTTGATGCCGCATTTTTTCAGGACCACCTGCAGGCATCGCCGCGCCGTTTTCTCGGGACTCGTTGTTGCCTCGACGATATGCGTCCCCAAGATCTTCTCGTCGCCGTCCAGCAACAATCCCTTACCCGTGGTTGACCCGATATCCATCCCCAAAAAGTACATGCCATTCACCTTATGCAACATTGGGGTTTATTCGTCGGCGAAGACGCTACTGACCTTTACGCTGTTGCTGATCATACGCATGGCCATCTTCGTGTTTTTCAACAGCGTCAACTGTTTTCCCTTGGTCACCTTCAGCTTCCTGGTCATGATCGATCGGAGCGGTTCGCGTTTACCGGAAATGACTTCTTTCCAAATGGTATAGTTGCCTTCCAGAACATAATCCACGTCGCCGAGTTCATCCAACGTCTCTGCGGCGCCGGCGTCCGTGGCGCTGCCATCGGCGATGGCAAACTTTAGAAAAGCGGGCTTTTCCAGTTTTCCCGGTTCCGGCAGCACTTGAAACACGAAGGATCCCTTGAACTTGCCCACCGAATTCTTGAACTCCCCATCCTCGTTGCAGATACGCTTCAGTTCTTTCATCCACTCGGCGCTAGGATACATAAACCCCATGATAAGCCTCCTTGTTGATGTCTTTCTTGCGGGTTTCCGAATACTTCGGTTGATGGGTGCAGCATTCTGGGTTTAGCGGGCCAACAGGTGCTTGGCCAGCCGTTTGCCCATGGCAAAGATCGTCAGGGTCGGTGGTACACCCCACGGCTCCGGAATAATGGAGGTATCCATGCAGTAGCAGTTCTTGATGGATGTCTCGCAGTTGGTGTCCAACAGATTGCCGATACGCACGGTTCCTCCCGGATGGGCGCCCAGAATGCGGTAGGAATAGATATCTTTGCGCTGCACCCCCGTGGACATCAGAATTTCTTCGGCCATGACGATCCCCTTGTTCAAGGCGCCCTTGACTTCGTCGGTAAGGGGTTTTGAAAAGGATCCGTCCGCATTCACGCGTCCCCCCAGGTCGTCTCTCACCTTGACCATGATTGAAAGCGTCTTGCCAAATTTCGTCGCCGCCTTGGGCATATTCGCGATCCCCCGAGGCGCCGAGTATCCCAGCAATCCCAGATGAAAAAGCAGCGGCGCCGATGCATCGGTCATCACGATACCGTCTTCGTCCAGATGGGTTCCGGCAGCCATGGGAATCGACTTCATGGTGTTCAGTTTAGGGTGAACCCCTGCAACGGAGGTGACCGGATCCACGAAAAAGCCCTTTCCGGCATCATACAAACCCGATCGCTGCAGGATAATCGGCGTGCCCCGGCCGCCGGCGGAGAGCACCACCTTACCCGCGCGGATCTCGATCTGCCCATCCGGGCCGGTCGCGCGCACCCCCACTGCATTGCCGTTTTCGGTAATAACCTTGTCCACGCCGGACCGGGTCAGCAGCACCGCCCCATTGCCCATCGCCTCATCGACGTATTCCCTGGCCGTGAATTTCGCTCCCGGCTTGCAGCCCGCGGAACATTGCGCGCAGTTATCGCAATTGTCGTGTCGGATCCATTTGTCCAACAGGTTCCAGTCCAGCCCCATGCCCCTGGCCGTTTCCATGAGCAGCCGCTGGCCGTCACCGACGAGACGCTCGGGCAGGGGCTTGATGGGAATCTCCTGGTATAGTTCGTCCACCTCCTCGCCGATGTCGATGCCGTACTTGTCCTTCAGCCATGCGGGAGGCTTGAAGACGGTGCCGCAGTAAAGCATGGAAGCCCCCCCAACGGTCTCGGGGATGACCACCAGGAGCCCCTCCTTGGAAAAGGTCAGCCCCTTGTTGGCGACCATTTGAGGGACATTGATGGATTTTCCGATGCTCTTCTGATACTTGCCGAGCTCACAAACGATCACCTTTTTTCCCGCCTTGCTCAGCTCGCGCGCCACCGTGGCGCCGCCGGGTCCGGAGCCGGCAATCACCACATCCGCCTCGAGTGTTTTTGCTACCTTTTGTTCCATCGTCATACTCCCTTTTGGGCAATTCATCCCGTCAGCTCGGCCGAGTCCGATGCGTGGCCTTCCGTTTTGCGCCCCCGAACCACCTTGATCCGGGACACCTTGCCTTTCTTTCGAACAACGATCACTTCCCGGATGGTTTCGCAGGCCTCCTGATCGGGGCATTCGCCGCAATTCAGATCATTGCATTCATAAGCAGCGCCGGCACTTCTTGCCAACCGTCGAATGGAAAGGCTTTTGTCCTGCGCCGCGGCCGAAATTCGTGCAAGCGCATCCACATCCGCCTTGGATGTCGTTAGAAAAACAACCTCGATGGCATCCAGGTGGACAAATTGCATTTTGTAATTGGCCATGAGGGCGGCCCCCACGGTTTTAAAGGACAACCCTTTTATCCCCGCGGCGTTGCTCACCCGGCTCCACAACTTACCCGGCGTCCTGCGAATCATGTATCCTTCCAAACGGTGGGACAGATTCGAGGCCCGTTCCAATGTCACCAGGTCCTTTTCTTCCAGGCCGGCGCCGGCAACCATGATCACTTGGGCGAAGGGAAGACTGCGCGCCCTGCTTTCAGGGATGTCTGGCCCGATGACCGTGATTTTTCCATCCCTGACCGTTTCGGACTGCCGGGTCCACAACATCATGGAAGCGGACCCTTGAAGCGGATTTCCCAATTCCACGAACGTATCCTCTTTAAATACGACGAACGGCTGATTGTCAGGGTTAAATGAAACGGCCAGATCGTTCAGCAATTGATCCGCGGAGCCGGGACATTGGATTTCGCGAACCACGGCGTTGTCTTTTTTCTTCTCTTCTATGAATCTGCGAACGTCCGATATCTGCTGATTAAAAAGCGCCATGGCGTTTCGGCTCCCCAAAAGTGGTTGGTGCCCACTGGTGCCTGTGCTTCAAGATCGGCAATGATTTGAACCCAGTATATCGCTTGGCAGGCTTTGCATCCCGCCGTTTGATGACCTGTACCGGTAGTGCTGGATCTGATCGCTGGAGCTGGATCTGTGTGCGCCGGCAAGGCTGAACCTGCATGTAAGCGATGGCTCATCCTTTACCGAAAGGTTTTGCGTTTGGCTTCAACAAGAGCCTTTGATCGACAGATTGGCGTCGCGTGAAAGGGATCAGCGTGGATGGGAACTGATAAGCCAACCTATTCCGTCATACGGCTCAAACCAAACTTTTCGACCATTTCTCTGAATTGGTCGATAATTCGATTTTGCCACATTATCTAGAGCTGTCAAGCAATTTCTTCGGATTATTATTTTTTTGTTCGAACGACATGGCAGAAGACCTGCGAACCCTTTATATCAATTGCAATTTATCTTCCACCGACGCGATGGGGTATCGACGCCATGCGTCTGTCAAAGACCGTTTTCGGATAGGCAAAGGCAGTTCGGTACGTTTTCAAAAAGGCGTCTTTACCCCAATGTTCTACGCCCCAAGCGCCTATTGCGCCATCGAATAGGGGTTCAGAAACTGCCTCCTCCACAGAAGTTTTTTATCCACTGCATTCAACTCAGCTTCTTCACAAACGTCTTCCCAATGCTGTTCAATCGCGGCAGTCAGGTGATCGAATATGGCACGGGCTTCTTTCTTTGAAAGAAGGAAGTTGTGTGCTGTCTCAAGGCACGTCTTGAGTCGGCTCAAATTGTTGTCGCCGGATATGCGCATTGCTTGTGAGGCCTCATTGCCCGTGCGGCCCTGCGGACAGATATCATAAGCCGGCGTCAGGGTCAGTGCCTTGCCGTCCCAAAACGCCGCATGGTTTCGCGCATGATCGTCGGTGTTGCCGCACAGGATATTGAAGACGAGTCGCGAAAAGAGCTCTTTCAGCGTATCCCTCGGATCGGTAAAACGGTGGCGAATGATTTCAGCCAGCGTTTCATAGCTGGCGTACCGCGCCATCATGTCATCGAGACCTAGCACCGTTAAAGCCGAAACCATGGCTCTGCGTGCCCACTTGTCACCTTTTGGCACGCGGTCAAAGCGTTCAATCAAGAGCACATCCTTGTTTGCCGCTTTGGCCAGTTTTACCGGCGCAACATTCAGCCCGGCCAATTCAGCCAACCGCATGGCGATGAATTCA
>JABDRH010000246.1 GCA_013041835.1 Desulfatitalea sp.
ACCTTATTCATCCACAACACGAAAGACAACGGAACGGAATCCGTCACGCTGCACAATTTCGGCCTTGACGGAGATAGGTAGCTTTGCATTCATTTCTTTTTTGTTTTTTTTCGAAACCCCTTGGACGATTGCATATAAGCTCGGACCTTCCGCCAGTTCCACGCTGCCGAGGCAATACGGCTTCAAATCCGTATTCTCCGGATGGTCGGAAATCGGACTGGTACAAACGAAATCAAGCAAACGGCCCTTGCCGCTGATTTCAGCCCATTGCATGTCCGTACCTGAACAGTTGTTGCAGCAATACACCGGGGGAAACTCCCAGGCACCGCAGCGCTGACACTTAAAACCCAGCATCTTGTCTTCATCCAGCGCGTCGTACCATTTTTTTACTACTGGTTCGAGCTTTCTCACGTTTGCGTCCTCCTTCTTATTGGATTGTCCGCAGGATCGCGGCCGTTACATTCTGACCGCCGCCAAAGCCCCGGAGGACAGTGGTTTCAGGAAGTTTCTTGACCTGACGGTCGCCGCATTGACGTCGCATTTGTTTCACCGCCTCATAATGATCGGCCAGGCCTGATGCCGCGTAGGCATGGCCAAAAGAAGTTCTGCCGCCGTTTGGGTTGATCGGCTTGTCGCCATCAAAAGCGGTACGGCCGTCGAGGATATATTGCCAACCCTTTCCGCGCGGCAGGTAGCCGGATAGTTCACCGGCAAGAAGGCCTGAGGTGATGAAGAAATCATTGGACATCAACAAATCGATTTCATCCGGCTTGACGCCGGTTACCTGGTAGACCTGCCGGAGCGCTTCTTCGGTTCCCTTTCTCTCCAGGTGGGGGTGCCCCCCCTCAAGGCTGGCGGCACCGATGCCAAGGACTTCGATCGGTTGCTGTTTAAACGCTTTCGCCATTTCCGTTGGGCATACAATAACGGCCGCGGCGCCCTCGGCCCTCGTCTCAAAGCCGCTGGCGCGCAAGTATTCTGACAACTTGGGGTTATAGTACGACTTCATATACGCCATGACATCGTCGAATCCCGCCTCTTCGGCAATGTCCTTATACTCCTTTTGGTGAAATGCAAGCGGGTGCCTGGCGGCGCCCCGCCGAAGGTTGATTGCCAGGGCGTTGAGCACATCGTCCATCTGCTCGTCGGTCAGGCCATACTCCCTGCAATACCAGGCCGCCACATTGTCAAGCGCAGCCAAAGGCCCCGCGCCTAGAAAACGCGTATACGCCTTGTCGTACACCGTGGCGAGCACATCCACAAAATCCTCGCCGCCCCAGTATTCCCGCATATGAGCCGGTTTGTTGCGCACGGGCTTGCTGCAGGTCATTTCGACGCAACCGGATAGGACAATATCATGTTTTCCCGCGGCAACCGCATTCACCGCGAGGTCCAGGGCGATATATCCCGAACAACAGGCCTCGGAGTGATGGGCGGACGGCTTACCGCGCATACCGAACCACTCCGCCACATGCATATTGGGGGTAATGATATCGGAAAAATAAAAGGGGGCGGCCTCTCCATGGAAGTAAGTATCTACATCCTTGCTTTCTACTCCGGCATCCGCCATCGCATCCAGAGCCGCCCAGCCGAACAGCTCCGCGGCACATAACCCCTGTGTTTCCGGATTCGCCAGGGTTTCCATGAAAGGCGTGCATCCGACGCCGATGATTGACACACTTCGGCTTAGCTTTCCTAATTTTTTAGGCATGGGTATCCCCTACAATCTAAATGATAATAAATGTATAGCTGTACCACTTGGCTTTTTTGACGTACGATTGGTATTGAGCAAAGGATGTGCCATTGCCTTGCGGTCTCATGCATACTAGGCGCGCAAGCGCTTTTCTAACGAATATGGCGGCCACGGCCGTTGTATTTGGCACAACTGTGATATACGTCGGATTTGACACCTATGAACTATCGCTTCAGTTTCGCAACGCGATTCGCGCGGGGGACTGTGTCTTTCAAGCCCGGCATGCTTTTCCCGGATCTCCGATTTAAAACTCAAGCTACACGTATGAAAACGGATCACTCTTTGCTTTACCGGTTGGTCGGCGGGTAGTGGGATTCGGCGACTTTTCCGGTCGTGAAACCAGGGGTACCGGGTCCCATTCTCAGAACTGATTTATATTTTTACTTTTTTTATAAAGGTAGCCAAATGATTATCATCGGAGAAAAAATCAACGGAACCCGTAAGGACGTGGCAACGGCCATCCATGACCGAGACGCCGGTTTCATTCGTAAACTGGCCGAAACCCAGGCCGACGGCGGCTGCGCCTACCTGGATGCCAATGCCGGCACCGCGCCGGAAAGGGAGCCGGACGACATGATGTGGCTCGTTGACAACATCCAGCAAGTCTGTGAGCTTCCCATCTGTCTGGACAGCGCCAACGCGGCTGCGCTGGAGGCCGGTCTTTCCGTGGCGAAAAAGCTTCCCATACTCAATTCGGTCAGTGGCGAGCAGGCCCGCATCGACAACGTGTTGCCCCTGGCGCTCAAGCACAAGACCCACCTGATCCTGCTGGCGCTCGATGATAACGGCATTCCGGACAGCGTGGCAGGCCGGATGAAAATCATTCACAAGCTGGTCAAACTGTCCATGGACGGCGGATTGGAGGCGGAACAGCTCTATATCGATCCCTTGGTGACAGCCATTAGCACCGACCAGGGAAATGCCATGCTGACCTTCGATACCATCAAGGCCATCAAGACAGAGTTGCCCAACGTGCATGTGACCGGCGGCGCCAGCAACATCTCCTTTGGCATGCCCTTAAGGCCCTTGATCAACCGGTATTTTATGGCCATGGCGATACAG
>JABDRH010000252.1 GCA_013041835.1 Desulfatitalea sp.
GTAGTAGCTCCCCTAAAGGAACACTTGCCACTTTATTCATGTTAATATGCCAGGTGGAACTTTAAAGCCTAAACCCGGAAGGTTCCTCCACAAACGCGCTCAGGAGGTTATCCCGCAATCGGAAGGCATATGGCTAGTTGACTATCTCCTATCCCCATATATCTCCATACTGTGAAATAAACACAACACAGAAGCCTGTGTCAACCCAAATTTTCAATAAATCCGACGTTTCCCTAAAAATTTAGATCGCCATGCGCAGCACAGGAAAAATCTTAGAAAATTATTTGCATGGCGGCCCGATCAACGTTATTATGCGTTTCAAGGAGACACAACGATTTGCATGGGTATGCGTTGCGATAGTTGCGATGCTTCCCCACTGTACCGCACAACAATCCTGAACGGTTTTGGGCTTTTGAATTGAATCCGTCCGACCCCAATTCGCGCGCTTGAATTCAGAGCGCATTTGTACGCGAGCCCTTAGGTCGCCTGTATTCGATTTGAAGCTGAAAACTTAGAAGCAAGTGCTTGCTATTTTATGGAATTTCGCTCATGATCGGTTGAGAGCGGCCTGAGGCCGAGATGAACATCTGATGTGAAAACACAGTTGCACGAGCTCTTTGGGCTTGCCTGGCGGAACTGAGTGTTCACACAGGACGGTGAGGCAGCTCACTCACTTGGTCCGTGTTTATCGAAAAAAGATCGTGAATTAAAAAAAATGCTTGAAAAAGTGATCTGACTTTTGTAAGTGATGACCCAGGCATCAATTTCTGAATAGACAAGCCTCAGGTGAGTGCTATTTCAAAGATCAAAGTGATTAGCCTCAATTCGATTTCCTTAACAGGCCGATTTGTACTCATGAAAAATGCAAAGTTGTTTCATCCTTATAAATTGCAGTTGGGTACGTTCTGTTAAGGGGTATGGCTTCAATTGTCTATTTAGGTACAAGGCTTCATTTGCCTGAGTAAAGAAAGCTCGACATTTTTCGGCAAGAATGCCGGCTCCTTTTAGGAATCGCTTCATAATTAGAACAAAGGAAACGGCATCAAGACCGTCCGCCCGTTAATTCGGCGGCAGCCGGGCCATATCAGGTTGGCCTATGGGCGCTTTTGTTGGTCCGGTTGAAAAGTGCAAATGCAGTAGAAAGCAAGACGACCGAATTAGGCTTTGTTCACCACAAAAAATGTTTCTTGACGATGGGGCTATCTATGCATCTCGCAAGCAGGTCGAGATTCCGCATACAAGTCAATTTCTAACGTTTAATTGTCAGATAAGAAAGGGCGCCAATCATGAAGTTAAGGGCTTTAAAGACTGAAGAAGAATTAGAGTGGTATCGAAGATCGGCTCATCAATATATAGACGTTTTGTTTCCGTTGGAGTATCTCCAGAGAAGCCGGGTTGTTGCTTGCTTGGATGACACGGGGAGCATCTGTGGCGGATTTATTATCGTCCTTGAAGGACCTTTTCGGGTCCTTGAACAGATTCCCGGCGGTGAGACTGTCGATTTGCCTATAAAGACGGAAAAGACAGCGGAGATTACCGGCCTTTGGCGAACAAAAAGTTGGTGTAAAAAACATGGATCGGCGTCCCTTTTTATCCGGCTGGGCTTTGAAATTTTTCGGTCCAGAAAAAAATACTTCATATACTCTTACACATTGAGGAAGCCGCACTTGGGAGAAATATATTCGTTTGTAAATCCAAAAGTACTTTACCAGGGCGATGTCTTTCTTCCGGGGATGGATGCGGCGGACGAAGAATCTATTGAAGTTTTTACCGTTTGGAATTGCCTTGCCGCTTTGTTTCGCAGTCCTGCTTTTATTTTGCCCAGGTTAAGCCCCGGAAGAAGGAATATTGGTAGAAGATTTTTGTCTGCCGCGTTAAGGCGTCTTACTTTTTCATTCACGCCATTAACGGGTCGTCGTTGACATTTGATGGGCGACGTATGTTTTTTTTAGGTCAAACAAAGCATAGTTTAATAAATCCAATGTTGCATAAAAAAGATGGCCTCAAGGAAATAGATGTTTTCAGGAATTGAAATCGACCGCATCAAGACACTACGCACAGATTTTAAAAAGCCGCGAAATTGAGTTGGGCGTCAATAAAAGGTCATTTTTTTTATGCAATATTGGGCTAAATTGCCGCAGCACCAGATGATATTGATATAATTGAGGCCGGAATCGTTATGATTACATCATTAGAAGACTTGCTGGCGCCATATCCATATTTGCGTGTTGCGAACGATGCCGATAACGAAGAGATCCTCGAATTTTTGAAAACCGTTCCCATGGAAACCGGTGGCATGGCCCTGCGGCATGATCGTGCGCCGGACTATTTCGCTTTCTCGAAACGACAAGGGAAAAAAGATTTTTGTTTGGTTATGGGGAACAAAGATCGAACGATCGGCGGCATTGCCAGTCTTTCTATACGGGATTATTACGTAAATCGACAAAAGGCCAAAGTTGCATATCTCGGTGACTTGCGAATTCACCCACGGTTGTATAGAAGGACGCGCGTAAATTGGAGAAATCTGTACGTCGATCTCGTGAACAATTATCGCAATATTCGTGATTTTGATAATTGTGAATACTTTTACACTGCCATTTTAGAAAATAACCGAAGCGCCATTAACGCATTGACCAAAGGAAAATCAAAATTTATTTACAGAGAGCTTGGCGTCTATCAGGCGGTGCATATCCTTTTCAGGCTTCCGGGTTTTGGCATGTTTCGCACGGCAAGGCAAGTATCCAACGGTATCGGGGCGGTTCGTCGGGCGGCCCAGGGCGATATGGCCCCCCTTCGAGAATTCTTATACGAACAAAATAAAAACAAACCCTTTTACGATTATATCACGCGGGAAGGTGACGACGAATTGGAAAGGCGGTGTCAGGCGTGGGATGATTTTTCCATTTCCTCATTTGTAATTGTGGAGAATAATGATCATGAGATCATCGGCTGTGTCAGCCCATGGTCACATGATGCCGTCAGACGGCTGGTATTGGATAAATGTTCGCTCAAGGACCGTGCGCTGAGTGCGATCCTGCCCATCGTGGGTAGCAGTCCTCTGATAAATGGCAACACGATTCACACGCTGAATTTGTCTCATTTTGAAATTAAGGATAATTTGGATGCTCGGGTGCGAAAGAAGGTCTTTCGGATGCTTATCGAATTCATTTTTTCGACACGAATGCATAAAGGGTATCATTTGATCTCGTTGCTCGACTACGCCGGCAACTCGCTCGGATCGATACTGCGCAATTCTGGATTTATAACGAAAACAACACGGGGCGTCATTTACCAGGTGATGTCTCCTGATGATATGGCCGAAGGGCATTTTATTCCGACAAAGGAAGGCATTTGCCCTCATTTTGAACTGGCTGTGGCTTGAAACACAACAGGCGGAACAGATATGTGTCGCGTTTCTTTTGATGAGAAAAGAAAATGAAAATGGAAGGGAAGACGGACTGGGTCGGCAAATGGTTTACCGTGGCCAAACAACTGGGCGGCGAACATCGGGCATCTGGCGGACGGTTGGATCCAGCAACCGGTCGAATGCACTGGACCACCATTTATCATGAGAGAGAAGATGGGCTTGGATGGCTGTGCAATAATTTGAGGGCAATGGGGTATCATCTGCCACAGATGCCCAAAGCAAGAGTCATCTATAAGCCGCCACGTTATAAAAGAGCGCGGATTATTTATGAAACACTGCGCAATATTAAAAGCACACCGATCGCCTGGAAAGAGTTCGATCCTGAAAAAAAGCGCCCCTTTAAGCGGGAATTCGACTGGACCAGTTTTTCTAAAATCGAAACCGATAGGCTTTCCGAATATGCAAGAGCACAAGGTGCTTCCATAAACTCGCTTTTTATCAAGATTCTCAACGATGCCCTTTTGCCCCAATTGATCGACGGACCTTTCGATAGCGCGTGGATGTTCCCGGTGAATATGAGGGGGAACATATCTCTTGCGCTGGATACAGCCAATCACTCCAGTTCCATCATGATCCGGACCAATCAGGACACGACCGCCCATCAAATTCAGCGACAGATACGGCACCACTTAAAAAGCAATATCCATTGGGGAACATGGTGGCTGGGTAATATCGGAAAAATTGTTGGCATAGGCGGCATGAAGGCACTCTCCTTGCATGGCAAGAAGAATTCTTTTTACCTGGGCACTTTTTCAAGTTTTGGCAACTGGCCGTTGCCCGGATCGGAGAAGATTCCGTCTGACCCCAACGCTGTGTGGGTTGCAGCGCCGACGGGATCACCCAACTATCCTATCGGTTCAGATAACATCACGTGGCACGGCAAGTTTACGATGAGCCTGAAAGTTCATCCGGCGATTCTTTCGGATCAACGGCGCATCGGTAAATTTTTGGGTGAAATAAAAGAAATTGCCCTGGCGTTGATCGGCAAGTAAGCTGGGTGTTTGCTGCTCAAGTAAAACAGGAGAAGAGGGTTGGACGTGGAAAAATTGTATTCGAGAAGGATTTCCAGAACAGAACGGTTATGGTTGATCGCCAATCACATCCTTCCGCCATATGCGAATCAAATCGTTGTTGAAGGGCATGGGGAAATTGAAACTCAGCGTCTGAAGGACGCAATCGCGGTAGCCTCCGAAGCCAATCCGGGGAGTCGATTGGTGCTTAAGGGTCACCTTTCTTTTGCCAAATGGGTTGACACCGGGATTACGCCCCCTCTTTTTGAAGCGAGTGCAGGGCAGTGGTCGGGGACATCTTCCGAAGGCATGCCAGGCTTGCCTTGTGAATTGCCCGAACGTACCGGGCCGACATGCTGTGTCCAATTGATTAAAGGGGACCCCATTCGTCTCGTCTTTTATAGCCACCATGCCACCATGGACGGGCGGGGAACGGCGCATTGGGTTGCTGATATTTTCAAGGCGTTGCGCGGAGAGGCCCCCATTGGTTCGGATTTCGATTTGAACGAAATGCAGTTTGTAAATTCGTTCAACAAAGAACGGAGACCTTTAACGCCAAGGGAACAGATCGTTCCGGTCGCAAAGCCCATCGGCAACGATCCGGGCGTCACCTGGAGAAGGCGGCGGATCACAGGGAAGTTTTCGAAGCTGTTGGGCAAGATTGCGGTATTTGTTGCCGCTGAAGCCCGAAAGCACGCCGACGGTACCGTAAAAGTCGGCATTCCCGTGGATGTAAGACGCCATCAGGCTGACATACGGGCGACTGGGAATCTTACGATTGGGATTAACGTTGACGTAACGCCGGATATGACACCGGTACAGGTCGCGGAAAGTATCTCTGGTTTGTTGGCTGAAAATCGTGATCTAATGCTCGGCAAAGTCGGAAATTGGATTGATTTCGTACCGTTGTGCCTTATGCGCCGCAGGATCGAAGAAAGAATGAACAAGCAATTTGAGACTGGCCGCTACTATTATTCAGCCTTGTTATCGAATCTGGGAAAAATGTCTCTGGATATGTACTCCGGAGGCGGATTCGAGGCAACGTCGATCTTCTTTATACCCCCCGGCACGGAATACCTTCCTTTTTTTCTTACCAGTACTGGCAGCGGTGATCATATCGAACTGTTGATCAGCATGCCGAAAAGGCTAGCCAACGAAAAACGCATCGACACATTGATCGATGATCTTGTTCGGTATTTGGAATCTGCGGATGCCACCGGCGTCCATTCTTGATCTTTCCTAGCGCTGCCGACGTTTCCGGCCACATTTTTGAAAAGATTGCCATTGAGGCGATTGATCCATCGCCTCAACACAGCTTGCCCGCCTATTGACTTGCCTTTGCGATAGTTTTATGAGAATCAGTTTCGGTTGTTGTTTCGTTTCTGAATCCATCGAAGCGATTTCTACTGATACCAGCGGCCTGATGAAAGGCATCCGGCGGCTGGTGATGAGCGGGTGATATGAAGCTTTTCGTACGTGATTTGGTATTGACGGCGGCGCGTGCGGCCCATGCGGCCGGCGTGTTGCCCTCGGACGACTTTCCGGCCGTTGAAGTGCAATGGCCCAAGATCGATAGCCACGGCGATTTTTCCACTAATTTTGCCATGCTGTCGGCCAAAAGCCAGAAAATGGCGCCACGCCGGATTGCTCAGGCTTTGGTCGACCACATGCCGAAGGATACCAAGCAACTGGCGCGTGCGGAAATCGCCGGACCGGGATTTGTCAACTTTTTCCTTCATCCGGCGGCCTGGCCGCCGGTTGTAAGACAGGTGTTGGAGGCCGATCGCACCTACGGCGCCTGTGACATCGGCCGTGGCCAAAGCGTACAAGTGGAGTTCGTCAGCGCCAATCCCACCGGCCCCTTGCACGTGGGTCACGGACGCGGCGCCGTAGTGGGAGATACATTGGCCCGGCTGCTATCGTTTTGCGGCTACAACGTCCAGCGGGAATACTATATTAACGATTCAGGGCGCCAGATTCAGACCCTAGGGCACTCGGTACTGTTGCGCGGCCGCGAATTGGTTGGGCATACGGTGAACTTTCCTGAAGCGTGCTATCAGGGCGGCTATATCCGCACGCTGGCCAAGGATCTGCTTGAAGAACGCGGCGCCGCTTTTTTCGAACAGGATGATGAAGCGGTGGCCGCGGAATGCGCCCGCTTTGCGGCAGGCCGCATCATTGCCGGCATCCGCGACGATTTGGGGGCTTTTGGGGTCTTTTTCGATGAATGGTTCAGTGAGCAAAGCCTGTATGATAGCGGCCAGGTGGATGCCGTCCTCGACGATCTGAAAACCAGCGGGGTGGTCTATGCCCACGAGGATGCCTGGTGGTTCCGCACCACCGACTTCGGCGATGAAAAGGACCGCGTGGTGGTGCGCGGCGACGGGCGGACCACTTACTTCGCTTCGGATATCGCCTATCATCAAAATAAATTTCATCGCGGATTCGAGCGCGTTATCGATGTGTGGGGCGCGGACCACCACGGTTATATTCCGCGCATGACCGCCGCCGTTCAAGCCGTGGGCCGACGCCGGGAGCAGTTTCAGGTGTTGTTGGTGCAACTGGTGAGCCTGCTGCGCGGCGGGCAGCCCGTGGCCATGGGAAAACGCTCGGGCGAATTCATCACGCTACGCGAAGTGCTGGATGAAGTGGGCAGCGACGCAGCGCGCTTCATCTTTCTCACACGGGGCTATGACAGCTCGCTGGATTTCGATCTGGAAGTGGCCAAGCAGCAGTCCAACGACAACCCGGTTTATTACGTGCAGTATGTGCATGCGCGCATTGCCAGTATTTTACATAAAGCGGCCAGCCAGGGCCTGCCTATTGACGGCTGGCATGAAGCGGCCGAGGTGCATTTGGGCGAAGTGGAAGAGATCCAATTGATAAAGGCCCTAGACCGCTACCCCGAAACCATTGAACAGTCGGCCAAAACCCTGGCGCCTCACCGCTTGACCTTCTATTTGAGGGAGCTGGCGGCTCTCTTTCACGCTTACTATAACAAGCACCGCGTGCTCACAGAAGACATTCAATTGACCGCTGCCCGGTTATGCCTGGTGCTGGCGGTACAAAAGGTGATCCGAAACGGACTGTCGTTGGTGGGGGTATCGGCACCAGACCGGATGTGATAAAAGCATGGGGATGACCAACGCGAAAAAAGAAACTGAAGGATACGCCATTCGAATCACCCGCAGGGGCGTCGTCGTCTGGGGGGCGCTGGTTTTTTTTATTCTGGCCTGGATGTTCGTTCTGGGCGTGCTTGTGGGGCGCGGTAC
>JABDRH010000257.1 GCA_013041835.1 Desulfatitalea sp.
TTTCATACTGCGTGGTGCCTACGGGGAAAAGACCGTCGGGCGTAAAGACGCTCACCGGCAGCCGGTCACCCTTTTGGGCCAAAATCGGTTGCATCACCTCGGTCACCCACGCGGGTACTTCAACGGGAGCCGGCGCATCGTCGGATACACCGGCCCAACTTTCAGGATAATCGACCGCCACCAGGTGATCCAGGGTGCGGTCCACGGCATCCACATTCATCTGGACGATCTTGTCGCCCTTGCGGCCGAACATCTTCTTGATTTCTTTTTTCAGCAACTCCAGGGCCTGGCCCACGGGCAGCACGCCGGAGGCTTTAAAGAAGGCGGTTTGCATGATCATGTTGATGCGGCCGCCCAGCCCCACGGCGCCGGCGATCTTGACGGCGTCGATGTTGAAAAACTTCAATTTTTTCTTGGCGATGGTGCGACGCATGGCCGCGGGCAACCGGGTCTGCATCTCCTCGACCGTCCACGGGCTGTTGAGCATGAAGGTGCCGCCCGACTTGATGCCTTCCAGAACGTCGTAGATATGAACGTAGGCCGGATTGTGGCAGGCGATATAGTCGGCCGTGTCGATGAGGTAGGTGGATTGAATCAGGCTTTTGCCGAAACGCAAATGGCTGATGGTCACGCCGCCCGACTTCTTGGAATCATATGCAAAATAGGCCTGGGCGTACATGTCGGTGTTGTCCCCGATGATTTTGATGGCGCTTTTGTTGGCGCCCACGGTGCCGTCGGCACCCAGGCCCCAGAACTTGCACTGCACCGTGCCTTCGAGCGAAACATCCAGTCCTGTTTCCACTTCAAGAGAGGTGTGGGTCACATCATCCGCGATGCCGACAGTGAAATGATTTTTGCCCGCACCGGTCATGTTGTCGTACACCGCCTTGACCATGGAGGGATTGAATTCTTTTGAGCCCAGGCCGTATCGGCCGTTGAGGACTTTGATGTTGCGCCCCTGTTCCATGAGACCGACGCACACGTCCAGGTAGAGTGGATCGCCCAGGGCGCCCGGCTCCTTGGTGCGATCGAGCACGGTGAGGGTACGGGCGGTTTCGGGCAGGATGTCGACCAGGTGCTCGGGTGAGAAAGGCCGGTACAGGCGCACTTTAACCAGGCCCACCTTTTGGCCCTTGGCCGTGAGGTGGTGGACCACTTCCTCGATGGTCTCACAGGACGATCCCATGGCGACGACGATGTGTTCGGCATCCGAGGCGCCCACATAGTCGAACAACCGGTAGTGTCGTCCGGTGAGCTCGGCCACTTTTTGCATGTAATGCGCCACAACGCCCGGCACCTTGAGATAGTAGGGGTTGGCCGCCTCGCGTCCCTGGAAATAAATATCCGGGTTCTGTGCCGTACCGCGCAATTCCGGCCGTTCCGGGTTCACGCCCCGGGCGCGGAACTTGGCCACGGCGTCCATGTTCACCAGGGCGGCCATGTCGGCATAGTCGATCATTTCGATCTTCTGGATTTCGTGGCTGGTGCGGAAACCGTCGAAAAAGTGGACGAAAGGCACGCTGGATTCAATGCTGGCCAGGTGGGTCACCAGGCTCAGATCCATGACTTCCTGCACCGATGCCGAAGCCAGCATGCCGAATCCGGTTTGGCGCACGGCCATGACATCCTGATGATCGCCGAAGATGCTCAGGGCATGGGCCGCTATGGCCCGTGCGGTCACATGCAGAACACCCGGCAACAACTCTCCGCTCATTTTGTACATGTTGGGAATCATCAACAGCAGCCCTTGGGAGGCGGTGAAACTGCTGGTCAAGGCACCGGCGGCCAGAGAACCGTGCACAGCCGCGGCGGCACCCGCTTCGCTTTGCATCTGCCGAATAAGCACCGGTTGGCCGAATATGTTCTCTCGGCCATTTGCCGCCCATTCGTCACATATTTCACCTACGGGAGACGAAGGGGTAATGGGATAAATGGCGGCCGCATCGCTGAGAGCGTAGGCCACATGGGCGGCGGCTGTGTTGCCATCTACCGTCTGCATCATCTTTGCCATTGGTCTGCTCCTTGTTCGTTAGCTCCCCATTCTCTGCAACGAGGTCACTATTTGTCTTTAGCGGGGAATGACGCTCATGCCCAAGCCTGGGACAGGGGGTCCAAATTTAAAAAGCACCAGCAAACCATATCCAACCAGGGTTGGCAATACTAAAATGAGAGGCTGCCAGGGCGGTCCATTAGAACGAAAAGACCAGTAAGTATAAGGC
>JABDRH010000261.1 GCA_013041835.1 Desulfatitalea sp.
GGCCTGGCGCACCCACAGCACGCCGCCGGCCAATTGCCATTGCCCGGCCACATCGATTAGATTGAGTCCGGGTCCGGGTCCGGGAATGCGGATCAACGCTCCTTGCGCCGTGCCGGTCACCTTTAAACGGGACTGATGGAACAAATGCTGCCAGTCCGGTCCCGTGGTCCACAGGGTCATTTGCACCAACTCGCCGCCTTCAATTATTTTTAGCAGGTTGAGTTCCCCGGCCTCTGCGACCAGTGCGATCAATGCCGCCCGCAGTCGGGTCACATCGCAGTTTTTGGCATTTGCGAAAAGCTGTATGGCATCGGAAGCCACGGGTTTGGTAAAGTGCTGCATGAAAGTCATGTCCGCATTCAACCGGGGGGCATCGGCGGTCAGCCGATGTATAGTGACTTCATACTGTTCGGCGGTTAGGGTGGCTGTTCCGGCGGTGGCGAACGCTTTGATCTCCGTCTGGCCGGCGCCGCGCGCCAGCACCATTTCTGGCGCCGATGCCTCGAAATCACATTGGAACGTCTGAAATCCATGGGATTGCAGCTGCAAGTGAAGCGCCATGGTCGAGCGGATGGACACAAGATCCTCGCTATTGCCCAAAAGCAAGGCCCAGTGATCGATGCTGATGCGCGTCCAGTCAATGCGCGCCCGACCGTCGAGGGTGTTCGGGTCCATCTCGGCCGCGGCTTCGATCCGCCCGCGGTCGGCTGTTTGTCCTGTCACTGTCAACTGGATGCGCTGCGCCGAAGTGGCCATCTCGACTGTCATGTCCTCGGCCAGCGAAATTTTCCCATCGGGCCCGACAAGCTGCACGCTGCCGTTTTTGAGCAACAGATGCGCAACCGCTGGCAATTCGGCCAAGACGGCATGCATTGTCCTCAAGGCGGCATCGTCCGGCGGCCAGGTGAACCGTTTAAGATCCTTTTGACTCGATTCCACCCGTTCGACGGTTATCGCGGGTGAATGGACCAACACGCGGTCAATGCGCACCCGGCCTTTGATCAGTGGCCACACATCGACATACACCGAAGCGTCAGCCGCCTTGAGGTCAAACCGCCCTGGCAAGTGCCAGTTCACGCCGCCGACCGTAACGCCGGGCATAGGCAGCAGGGTCACGCGCAAGCGGTCAAAATCGATTTGGCCGGGGACATGTTGTTCCAACACCGATAGAAAACGGGGCTTGATGCGTTGGCTCGACAGCACCAACGGCAAAAGAGAATGGAGTGCGAACAGAAGCGCCATCAGGCCAACGGCGCACCCAATGGTCCAGCGAACTGCGCGGTTTGCTTTTTTTAGAGTGAAACGCATGATAGGCAAATCATAAGGCCGATATGACAAAATGCCATCGGTTGGACCAAGGCAAGTGGCCGGTTGCTATGCAGGAAAGGAATAATTCCCGAGGAATCATTTCTTTCCTGCGCCCTATAATAATTTCATCCACAATAACTTTGCCGTTGTATCTGTCAGGTTTTTCCATTGCGTAGGAATATCCCGGGATAGAAAGACCACATGACCGGCGCTGATATGATGTGCCGTCTCCTTGATGGTCACTTCCAACTCGCCTTCCAGCAAGTAGCCGAACTCTTCTCCTTTATGGGCAAAGAAGTGGCGGCCCAGCTTCCTGCCCGGTGGGATTTCCAGCAGGTAGGGCTCCACGCGGGCCGGCAAATCCATGGGGAGCAACTGCCGGCCTTCGATGCTGCCCTTGGGTAACTGAGCAAAGTGGGTCCGTTTGCCTTCGCCTGAAAACACCACCGGCCGCAAGTCGTCTTCATCCTTGTGGAAGAAGTAAGCGACATCGACCACCAGGACTTGGGCCAGCTTGATCAGAGCCGGCAGGGAGGGATAGATCAGGTTGCTTTCAATCTGGGAGATGGTACTGGGCGTGACCCCCACCCATGCGGCCAACTCCTTTTGGGAGAGCCCTTGCCGGGTGCGCAGGGATTTGAGGCGCCCGCCCAGGTCGATCTTTTCGGTCATGGGCTGATCGGCATCGAAAGCCACGGCGATGCCGTCCACCCAGAAGAATTCGGCCTTATCCAGCGTGTTCGGCCGGCGGTTGTGGGCTTTGAGGATCGTCAGGGCGCTTTTGCCACGCCGGATGCCCAACTCGATGGCCACCTGGGCGATCTGGTTGATGTGGGCCTTGAGCCGGTTGCTGTGGGCACCCTTTTCAATGATCCAGTAGGCAATGGTTTCCAACTCATAAAGCCGCGGGCAGGAACGGGAGTAAAATTTCAATACGCTTTCTTCCCCCTCCCATAAATCCTGCATGCCGGTCAGGCTTTCAAAGACAAAGCGCACATCTTCGGTCTGCTTTTGGTGGATGCCGTAAATGGCTTCGGCCACCTTCTCCGGCCGGGCCGGTTCGTTGATCTTGACGATTTGGTAGGGCCACTGGGCGCCGTTTTTTTCATAAAACTTTGAAAAGACGGCAGAACCGTCACCCTTGCCGTGAGTGAAGCAGTCGAGAATGGTCAGGTGGGGTGTTTCGGCCAGGGGGCCCAGCTCTTCCAGCAAATTCTTGGGTGAACGGTCAAAGGTGACGTAAATGATCGGCTTGTTCCGCATTTGGGACTCGCGGATCAGGTTGAGCACAAAGGGAAACGCCAGACTTCCGGCTTCGTCGTACCAGATCACATTGTCACCGATGAACAGGCCGTCCAGGCGCCTGTCCAAGGCGGTCAACCCTGTGGAAACACGTGTTTTTTCATTAAACATATAGCGCCATCACTTCGTTGCGTCGATAAGGTTGATTGGAATGAAACCTGCCTGTGGTCTGAGTTGAAGGCATCGATTTTCTAAGCGGCAAGCAACTTGGCAAAATTGAAATCCGAAGCCATCAATGCGGCAGGATCTATATCGAGAGGCACACCATTTTCGATAAGGGCGCGCAGCACGCCCCCCTGCTCGATATGGTTGATCAAAATAGCACCCACGAGCAAATTGCCCCTGAAGACTAGACTGCGGTAAAAACCTTTGCCCACGCCACCGGATCGAAGGATGCGCAAAGGCGCATCCGCTGGTGGGTTGGCATAACCCAGGGTCATCACATCCAAGTCGTAAATGCGCATCACATTGCGACTGAGGCTGCCCGGGTAAGCCACCGCACGGCCGGCCATGTTAAAACCGGCGATGCGGCCCTGTGCGGCGGCCTCGGGCCAAATGGCATTGACCCAACGGCAGCCCCTGGCAATATCGATGGATTCGGCCACGTCCCCGGCGGCGTAAATTGTGTCGACGCTGGTTTGCAGATGATCGTCCACCAGAATCCCCATGTCCGTTTCAATTCGGTCACGCGGGACGAACGATTGTGCCGGACGTACGCCTTTGCCGATGACGACCAGGTCGCATGCCAGGCGTTGGCCGTCGTCGGTCAGTGCCGCTTGAACGCGCCCAGTGCCTTCAAAGGCCGACACACTGGTGCCCACGCGGACGTCAAGACCGTGGTCCAAAAGCCGGTTCAGGATCAAATGACCGGCGGTTTCATCCACCTGCAGGCTTAGCGGGTAATCGGAGCTTATCAACATGGTCACCGAAAGGCCCCGGCGTAGCAAGCCGTAGGCCGCCTTGAAGCCGACCAGGCCGCCGCCCAGCACCAGCGCCCGGTGTGCACCCGGCAGGGCTTCAAGCTGGGATTTCACATGAGCCTGGGTGCGCATAAAGAATATATTGGCCAGGTCGAGACCATCGGCATTGATGGGCCTTGGGTCGGCGCCCGAAGCGATGAGCAGCCGATCGAATGCCACGCGAACGCCATCTATCAGTTCGACCCAGTTCCCGTCCACATCCAGTCGGACCACACGTTGCCCGAGCACAGGCGTAATTTTCAATTCCGAATAGATCGCCGTTCCCCGGATAGGCAGCCTTTCGTGGGGCTGGGATCCTTCCAGCACGTTGCTGATCATGGGGCGGCTGTAAGGGGGAAAGCTTTCATCGCCGATGAGGGTGATCCGGCCATCCGGATCGAGCGCCCGAATGGCTTCGGCGGCATTGATGCCGGCAATGCCGTTGCCGATGATCACGTAATGCATGAAGGACATCCTTGTTGAAAAAAGCACCTGAAAAATGCGCTATTCTACCGTTTTTGCACGCGCATGTTCAAGCCCAAAAACCCGTGTGGACCGCATGGTTTGGATTTCTGCGCAAGCCCTATGGTTGCCGGCTTAGGTTTTAGGCGATTGGCGGAAAAGAATATACCCTATTGCGCCGGATTTTTTTTCCATCTTCAAGGCGTGTCAAAGGACGCATACGGTCTGTATTCGGCCTGTGACACAACGCACAAGACGGGAAAAAAGACAAGCAAGAGGGTATATGCTTTGACAGAAATCGCCTTATGATTACTTTCCAACGCCGGATGGCGCATGACCTCCGGAAACAAAACAGCAAGCCCAGCGAAAGGAGCACCCCATGGCCAAAGCCCTTATTGTCTATGCCACAAGGACTGGTGAGACCGAGCAGATTGCCAATCTGATTGCCGAAGGCATCCGCATCGGCGGACAGGAAGCGGTCGTTGTCAATGCCAATGAAATCAAAAACGAATCCCAGCTCGAGGGCTACGAGGCCCATGTGTTCGGGTCGGCCACTTATCACGGAGGCATGATTGAAAGCATGAAGCGCATTTTATTCCTGGCGGAAAAGGCCGATTTGACGGGTCGGGTGGGTGCGGCTTTCGGCGCCTTTGGTTGGAGCGGCGAAGCCCCTCAACGCATCTATGACACCATGCGGCATATCTTCCACATGGATATGGTCAAGGACGCCTTGCGCCTGAAGTCCGCCGCCCTGGAAGGTGGTGTGCCCATGGCCCACGACTATGGCCGCGAAATCGCAACCAAAATGGCGTAAGCCGACCCTATCCCGGGATCGCCATTACTGACAGCATTTCTTGAATTTCTTGCCGCTGCCGCAGGGGCAGGGATCGTTACGTCCCACTTTGGGGCCCTTGCGCAGCGCCTGTTCGACCTTTGGCATCCGGCCGTCAACGAAATACCACCGTTCTTCGTGTTTCTTGAATTCGGCAATTTCACGGTGCTCGACCTTCTTGCCCTTTTGACGGTATCTGGCGGTGAACTCCACTACCCCCGTTTCGTCCTCCGGTCCACCGGCTTGCGCATCAATGATTTCAAGCCCCAACCACAGGGCATTTTTGGCCCATGATTGGATGGATTCCCGCTTGAGATCTTCGCGCTGGTCGGGGTGCGTGGTTTCGACGATGTAGTCCACCGCCGACTTGACATGGGCCGTGTATCGGGAGCGCATCAACGCTTCAGCCGTCAGCGCTGGCCGCTGCCCCTGAATCAAGGGTTCACAACAATTACAATAGGCTTGACCGCTGCCACAGGGGCAAGTTTCCATGGTTCTGCTCCTTTGATCGGCTTCATGATACATTTCCATCAGAATCCGGGCCACCGTATCGGCGCCGTTCTCATTGGGTTGGGGAACTTTTTCCAGCGTTAACAACTCAGGCAGCATGGCCAACCATTGCCCTTGGTTGTAAACGTCAGCGCTGATGCTTCTGGACGGCAAATGGGTAGTGATGAAACGTTCCAGAGCCGGTGATTCCGCCGATTCGCAGCGAGGAATGTAGCCAAAGGGCACCCCTGCCTGGTACGCCTCGGCAATCGTGCTGTAGCCGGCTTTGCCGATAAGCAGGTCGGCGGCCGCCAGCAGATCCGGATGATAAAAGCGCGAGTGGGTGGGCAGCAAGGTGATGTGGGGATGATTGCTGCGCAAGCCGTTGGCGCTGGGCACGACCAGGTGCGCCGGCAGGTCCTTCGAAGTGTGGGTCAGGAAGTGAAATTGATCGGGGATCCCTCCCATACTGACCAGCACCATCTTGCGGTTATCGGCAATGTTCAATGCCCTGCGAATACGCGCGGCCGGTGTGCGGGGCGATCGGCTCACCGGCGACACCACACTCGCCCCTGCCGCCGGCCGGCAGATCGGCTCACACTGAATATGCAGATCCGCCTGGGCGTATATATGCTTCAAGTAATCGGCAAACATTTCCAGCCCGGATGCTTGTTCCAGGCAGGACGCGTAGATGAAATCCCAGGTGAAATTCTCGATGAGCACGCTGGGCAGGCCGGCGCCTTGGGCCACAACGATGCCAAGGGCCGAAATGTCGCACACGATCAACCGGCAACCCGATTTTTGCACCTGTTCCACCAGGCTCGAAACCGTACCGGGATCAAAGGGCATAAGGCGATTCAACGCCTGTACGGTCGCATCCAAATCCACTTCTATGGGTGAGCGTTGCACCATACCCACATCGTTTCGAATCTCATGATAGCCGAAATCGCCACCAAGGGAGTCGCTGAAGATCCATTGGGGGCTAGTGGTGAACAGCTCAAAGCGGATATCACCGACCTGGCGCGCCAGAGCCGCCATGATCGCGGCGGAGCGGCTGGCATGACCGAACCCATGGTCGGTGATGAAATAGGCGATGTGCATCATTTATCTGCCCTGGTAGTACTGCAGCGCTTCCGGCAGATGGCGTTGGATATCCGTCACGCGGGTACCGGGCGCCGGGTGGGTGGAAAGAAGTTCAGGAGGGCGCTGCCCACCGCCGCTTTGGGCCATGCGCTGCCAGAAGGGAACGGCGGCACGGGGATCATAGCCGGCCTTGGCCATGAGCACCAGGCCGATGCGGTCGGCTTCGCTTTCATGCAGGCGGCTGTAAGGCAGCAGCAAACCGACATTGGCGCCGATGCCATAAGCGGACATGAATAGGTTTTGGGTTTCGGCGGGCTGTTTCGCCACGGCCACGGACAGCGCCATGCCACCCAATTGGGTGAGCAATCCCTGGCTCATACGTTCATTGCCGTGGTTGGCGATGGCGTGCCCCACCTCGTGGCCCAGGACCACGGCCAGCCCGGTTTCGTCCTGGGTGTACTTCAGGATGCCGGTGTACACCGCCGCCTTTCCGCCCGGCAGTACCCAAGCGTTGGCCTTCTCGTTGTCTTCGATCAGATTAAACTCCCAGTTGAACGAACCGGTCAGGTCGGCGCGACCGGATTCGCTCAGGAAATTTTCGGCGGCATTGGCGATGCGCATGCCCACCTTACGCACCATGGCGGTTTGAGCCTTATCCGTAGCGAGCTTGCTCTCCTTTAAGGTTTGATCGTATTGTTGCACGCTCATGCTGGCAAGCTGGCTGTTGGACACCAACTGTAGGCTGCTGCGGCCGGTAACAGGCACCTGGGTGCAGGCCAGCAGCACGCAAAAAGCGACGGCGGCTGAAAGCTTGATCCAAGGCGACGGTTTTTTCATGAGACGATCCTTTCTCATTGTTGGAACGTGGACAAGGCGTCGTCGACGTTCGTGTGGTCGCAACAAACGAAACATGCTGGGCCGAATTCAGCGGGCCAGATCGATCACCAAAGGAACGACATGCAATTCCCGGCGCTTTTCGCTGGTGTTTCCCAGTTGCCAGCCGCGACAGCGGCCGTGACCGCCCATAAGTTCGTCGATGCGGTCAACGATGCCCTGGATGTTGATCACAGGGTGGCGGGACAAGACACTGGGTAGTCCGTAAGTCAGATTGCATGCCAGACATTTACCTGGCCGCTGGTGCAATTCCAGGTCGAAATAGAGCTTATCAGCTTCAAAACGATTGAAAGTCAAACGAATATCGTAAGCCCCTTCTGCCGCATCACCCAACAGGGCATCGAAAAAGTCATCCGTGCGGGCGGCGGGCAGCAGGTCTTCCAGCATCTGACGGGTGAAAATAGCGGTAACGGTTTCGTGGTCGTCTTTCATGGTGAATCAATCCTTGTCTTGGGGTCAGCATGAAGAATCAACCATCGTCTATAAAGAAATTCCTGATTCAATGTCAATACGTGATCATAGAATGGCCGCATTGAGAATGCATCGATGCACATCGACCAAGGGGCCATCCCTTCGCACTCACCGGTCAAATCCTGGACACCCCGTCATCATGGCGTGTTTGCGACTCACTGGATAATTGCGGCAGATCCAGGGTTTAACGTCATGAATGGCGCACCGGTATTGATCAGGCGTGCGACCCTGCTTAAGGAACGGACAGATGCCGGCCGGTTGGTTGGTGCCGGGAACAACCCACATACGGTAACGGGCTTTGCCCTCACCGGTCCGGGTGATGCCAACCCACTTGAGCACGTCCTTGCGGCCCAGCGTCTCAAGCCGCGCCGCGTCCCCGGCCGTCATGCCGTCTTTGTAGTCCAACTCACGGCAACAACGCCCGCAGCGGCGGCATTGGAATTCGGCCATATCGGTTTCCAGCACGATATGCCATCGTACGCCGTCGGTAGCTGGCGCCACGCGGCTGGGGATTTGGAAGACCCGGCGGCATAGCACGACAAGCTGTTCAGAGGACAAATCGCTGTGCAGGATGAGCCGGCACATGAACTCGATCAGGTCGGTATCGGCGAGATATCGTAATCGGCTGCCGCCGTCGTCCGACACCCAGATCCCTGCATGACCCGGTTCCCGTTTGTAGGTTATCCTCCCGGCAAACAAGGTCCTCAAGATTTCACTAAATAACAGCGTTTGCGGCGAATACCCTCGAAAATCGAGGCAAACGGCGCTTATGGCCTGCTCCGGGCTAAGTTGGATCTCCTCGTGCTGCAACGCCGACCTCCCTTCGATTACCGAGCATCACCGAATGGTGTATTTGACATTGCCACCGCTATCATCATACGTTTGACCATAAACATGCCACACGGCATCGTCCATTGCTTTCTTTCACAAGCCTTGGCAAGATGCAGTGCAAAGCGGATCACAACATCGGCAAACCCGCCGATGGCATCCAAGGAGAATCGCCATGCTCACAGCAGCACAAATCATGACCACGGAACTGATTACGTTATCCCCTGAAACCGATATCGCCCAAGCGGCCAGAGTTCTGCTGGACAACGGGATCAACGGCGCCCCGGTGGTTGATGACCAGGGCCGGCTTGTGGGTATTTTGTGCCAGAGCGATCTGGTGGTACAGCAAAAACGGATTCCGATGCCCACGGTATTTACACTGTTGGACAGCTATGTGTCACTGACGTCCACAAAGCAGTGGGAAAAGCAGATCCGGAAAATTTCCGCGCTCACCGTTGCCGAAGCCATGACCCCGGACCCGGTTACCATAACAGGCCAAACGCCATTGGATGATATCGCGGGTCTGATGGTGGATAACAACTTGCACACCTTGCCGGTAGTGGACGACGACCGCCTGGTCGGCATCATCGGCAAGGAGGATGTCTTGCGAACGCTGTTGGGTTCACCCAAAGCGCATTAGGCGATTTCTGTCAAAAAAAACCCTCTTTCTTGTCTTTTTTCCCGCCAATCGCCTTAGCAAAGGGATGCCATCAGTGAAATATACCTGTACGCAATATCGCGAAGAGATGGTCCTGTTGGGCCTGAAACGTCGTTTGTCCGAACCTGCCCTGAATACCGAGGAACGTAAGCGCATCGAAAAAGAGATTAAAAAGCTGGAAGCTCAAATGGGGATGGACTAAGCCGATCTTTTGCGAATTTTGATGTAAAACAAAATGGATCAGCCGTCGATCATAGCTATGTAATGTTGTAAAACATTACATAGTCTTTATCACCCAATCTACCCAAACCCTTCCTGGTTTTCTTCCCACCGGGTTAAACCGCACCACTCAATCTTTTAACATCCTGATAATTTAACATTTATTTTTTACATCCGGATTAGGCTCATCAGGCATGCAATCTGCATGGATCGAACCAAACACAAATGAGGACCGATTCGTCAAATCCTCACTATAGAAAGTACTGAAAAACACACCACGATCGAATGAAGCTAAGGGGGGGAAATGAAAAAGATCATCTTGTTATTTGTCGGAATCATTGCACTGACGTTCGCGAACACAGCATTTGCACTTCAAATCGATTTTACCGACGCAAGCAAATGGAGTGCCGCGGACGGCAAAAACAGCTATACGGCCGATTACGGCAATCTGAGCGTGAAAGCCTCGGCGCTCCCGCTCTTAAAGAAATTGTCCTATCAAACAGACGGCATGGGGGTTTCCGGTTGGATCGGCGGAGACGATGAAATCGGGCTGAAAGAAATGATATCGCTGAGCTTTTTCTCGAATTTGGGCGAATTGAAAAGCGTTTTGATTTCCTCGTTCACCGTATCCGATTTGTTTGAAAATGAATTTTTCTGTGCGGACGAAGAGGGCGGATTCAAATATTCACCCGGCGGGTTACCGACAATCTTTAGCCCTGCAGATGGGGATTACAATCCGGATGGCGGCATCTTAACGTATCATTTTGATCAACCCGTCGCTGCCGCAAACTTCACTTTCTTTGGTGTTAAGTCTTTATTCGGATGGAAGGATTTCGCCATTCAAAGCCTAGACTTGGTGGATGTAGCATCTGTTCCCGAACCGGCCACCATGTTGTTGTTCGGAACCGGTCTGATCGGCATTGCCGGCGTGTCACGCAAAAAGTTTCTTAGATAGCCATACACACACCTATACAGAATTCAATACAAGGCGGCCGCTGCCTAAGGC
>JABDRH010000273.1 GCA_013041835.1 Desulfatitalea sp.
GCCGACGATGGTCGCGCGTGTTTGCACGGCCAAGCGGCGCATCCAGGAGACCGCCCGGCCGGAAACCGGCTCGGCCAATAACCGGGCATGCAAGCTGAAGCCGGTGGAGAACATCTCCGGCAGCACGATGAGATCGGTGGGCCTGGTGATCTCGGAGATTCGCGCTTCAAACAAGGCCAAATTGGCGTCAATATCTTCCCAGGCCGGATCGCATTGAATCAGGGTAACCGTCAGATCCGCCACAAAGACTCCTATCCGTCCAGGCATGATGGGTTGAATGGGGGGCAAGCTTCACTATAAAAATCGGCCATCCGGGCGACTTCCTCGGCAACCGCCCGCCGCAGGGCATCGGGCGCCAGAACCTGTGCGCCGGCGCCCCAACGCAGCACCCAGTGCTTGATCTCTTCGATACCCGCCACCCGGGCGGAGAAGACCACGCCGCCGTCCGGCATCTCCTCCAATGCTTGGGAGGGATGCCATTGCTTCTCACGCACGTAACCGGCGGTTTCGGCCTTAAACCGAATCCGCACCAGCACCGGATCGCCCTGAAAGACACCGAAACTGTCCGCCATGAACCGTGTTGCGTCGAAATCTTTGGGCCAATCAAAAGACTCTTCCAAAAGCACCAGGCGCGCGATGCGGTCAACGGCAAAAAGACGGACAGCCTGACGGACATGGCAAAAACCGATCAGGTAGAAAGTTTCGTCGTAAAACCAGACTTTGTAGGGCGCCACACGTCGGTGGGTGTGCGTCTGTCGTCCCATGCTGAAGTAGTCCATGGACACCAGGCGCTGCGCTTGCACCGCCCGGCTGATCCGATCCAACGTCTCCTGGAAATCGGCGTAAGGTTTTCGGGGCTTTACCCCAACCTCCAAGCTGAGGGCCAATTGGTCCAGGTACTCGACATAGGCAGGCGGCAACGTGGCCGTAATCTTTTCGAACAGTGTCGACAGGGCTTCGTAAATGGCTGTACCATCGAGGAGTTTGAGCATGTTGCGGCTGAAGTACAGCGCCATCAGCTCGGTCAGGTTCAGTGGCAGGGGCATGCGAAACCGTTCGGCGCCCACGATGGACCAAAAGGTGCGACCACCGTCATGTTGGGTAAACAGGGGAAAACCGGCGGCCTGGAGCGCCTCCAGGTCGCGGTATACCGTACGCGAATGGCATGCCAGCTCCTGAGCCAGATCGCCGGCCGAACGGCCTTTGACCGAAGCGATCAGGCTCTGAATGAGCTTCCATTGTCGGCTGAGCTGGTCTCCGCGGGCCATGGCGTTCCTTGCTAAGCGATGACGAGATGGCGTTGCCCTTTCAACGGCGCCACCCGTCCGATGACATGGGCGGCCGGTGAGCCAATCGCTTTAAGGGATGCGACCAATTGCTCGGCGTCGGCTTCAGGCAAGGCCACCAGCAGGCCGCCGCTGGTTTGGGGGTCGAACAGGATTTCTTGATGCCGCTCGGGCCATTGGCCTTCCCAAACCAGATGACCGGTCGCAAGCTGCCGGTTGAAGGCGTTGCTGCCCGTGGTCATGCCTTTGCGGTACATGGCCAGGGCCTGGTCCATGATGGGCAAGGCGGCCATCTGCAAATGCAAGGCGGCATCGGAGGCCTTGGCCACCTCCAGGGCATGGCCGGCCAGGCCGAAACCAGTGACATCGGTCACTGCGTGAATCTGCAAGGCCTGCATCACTTGCGCCGCGGCGCGGTTCAGGGTTGACACCACGCGCACGCATGCATCCATGGCGTCGGCCGGCACCCACTGCTTCAGATTGGCATTGAACAGCACGCCGCTGCCCAACGGTTTGGTGAGCACCAGAACATCACCGGGCCGTGCGCCGCCATTGGCCCAGAACCGATCAGGGTGCACGACGCCCACCACGGAGAGACCGAACTTCGGTTCCGCATCTTCCACCGAATGTCCGCCCGCCAGCACCGCTCCGGCCTCGGTGATCTTGTCCAGGGCACCGGCCACGATCCGGTTCAGGTGGTCGGCCGGCAGCAGTTTTGACGGAAAAGACACCAGGTTGAGACACACCTTGGGGTCGCCGCCCATGGCGTAGACATCGCTCAAGGCATTGGCCGCGGCGATTTGGCCGAACTGGAAAGGATCATTGACCGGCGGGGTGATAAAATCCGCCGTCACCACGATGGCCAACTCATCGCTCAGGCGATAAATGCCTGCATCGTCGTTGGTGTTATAGCCCACCAACAGGTTGGGATCATCCGCCTGGGGCAGGCCTGCCAACATTGCACCGAGCCCGACCGGGTCGATTTTAGCCGCTCAACCGCAAGTCTTCGACAGGCTTTGCAAAGTCGGTTTTTGAAAAAGTTTGGTCAAGTTCATACAGGCACCTTAAACGCGCCGGAATTCTTTTTCAACTAGTTCGTGTCCATCCACAAACGGTAGATTACGGTTCAGATCTGGGCCGCAGCGATTTTGAAAGCGCAGGCGTAGCGGCATTTCAACATCGTGAGAACGCGGATATGGACCGTAAAATACCATTTGTGAATGGACCACACCTAGTTCGCCGCCTCGGTGGAAAATCCAGCCCCCTTCCAGGCGAAAATGCCGCCCGGGAAACGATAAACATCGGTATAGCCCATCTTTTTGGCCCAAACCGCGCCGTTGTGACTTCGGGTGCATTTGACAAAACCACAGTAGATAACCACCGTCTTGCTTTTGTCCGGCCCGAGCAATGACGCGAATTCAGCCTGGGATTTGCCCCCGGTCGCCTCTGCATCCCAGGCGGTCATTTCAGGGATCGGAAATAAAAACGGTACGGCCCCCGGCACATGCGCCGCCTTGTAGCTTGATTCAAAGGGCATGGTATCGACGATGACCATCGGTTTGTTCTCATCGATCCACTTTTTAAGAACCTCGGTGGTGACAAGATCATATCCCCCGCTTTGCACCTCGCGCACCAGTTTGACCGCGCCGGCTTCCTTGGCGACCTCGGCTTCGAACTTATTGGCGCCCGAGCAACTCAACATTCCCAGGATCAATACGCAGATCAACACCGTCCGAACAATTCGTTTCATCTTCTATACTCCTTTCGAAAAACAGTTGGGCCCATGCAAGCAATCCGCTTAGGTTTCAGGCGCCACCGCATGCGCTGAACATACAAGTAGGCGACAGTGGCCAGCATCGCCATGTCCCGGTAGAAGGCCGGCCGCAGTCCGTGATAGGCCCGGCCTTCGGGATCATCGGCGCCGAAACAGCCGCAATCCACATCAAGCCCCAGCCACAGCCCGTAGCCCAAGACCAGCAGGAACACAATCAACATGGCGGCAATGATCCCCAGCGACCATTGCAGGTCCATCAATAGGCCGATGCCGGCGATCACTTCCAGCACGCTCATGGCCAAGGCTGCGGGAAACGCCATGGCGGCAGGAAGGATGCCGTATGCATCGATGATGATGGCAAAGCCCGCCGGATCCATCAATTTGGCTGCGCCGGACCCTACAAAGACAACGGCCAGGACGATCCTGGCGCACGCATAACTGAAACGCTGTAGTTTGCCCCCCCAGGTCGCTGGCAGGCAGGTTTGCGAGGTGTTCGTGGCGGCGGTCACAGGCATGGCGGTTCCAAAACTCAGTGCTGATTCAAGCCCGAAACTATAAATTGAAACAGATTATAAGTAAAATTTGTAATTTCTATATCATCATGCTTTCGATAGAGAGACGATCGATACCGGCAAAGGCCACACGACGCAGCGCTTTTTTGCGTCAGGCTGTGACCGTATCTGTCACACCCGCCTGTTAGGGTGACTCCGGACAATGAATCAACGCCAATCATCTTAAGGAGGTCACCATGACAACCTACACCACCGATCGGGACGGCCAAGAGCATTTGGAGTATCACGGCAGCACCGCCATCGAACGTATCCGCAAACAATACGGAAAGGTGCGCCGCGAGTGGCTCCATTTCAACTCGGTCAGGGAGGCGGCCGACTTTTACAACGACCACTGCGCGAGTTGCGAGGTGGCCTGATGTGGCCGCATTTAATGCAGAAGGCACTGGATTGCC